>DXEZ01000275.1 GCA_019114715.1 Candidatus Sphingobacterium stercoripullorum
AAGCAGCTGATTTTGTTATTAGCAGTGGTCGATACGATATAGTTACAGATTACCGTAATCTTTTTGCCTCAAATGATTTACGAGGCAATGCAGATGTAATTTTATATAGGCATTACGATGAGCAAACAACAAAACATGCTATTGCTTCTAATTCCAACTTGGATGAATCAATTATATTTGGGCCAACTACCGATTTAATAAAAAGTTACCTATGCCACGATGGCGAGACTTGGGAGAACTCCTCAGTGAATGAGGCAGATAACTTTGAGATCGCCAACTTGATGCAGACTAGAGACCCGAGGTTTGAAGCTTCTTATCATATCAACCCTAAGATGAATAATAGAGGCTCTTTACTTTATATTACGAAGTTCCTTCCTAGGGAAATAGAGGAATTAGTTAGTGGAGGAGGATCGCCGCCGCCAGCATTTTCTGGAGCTGATAATGTGACGGATTACCCGGTCATGCGTTATGCGGAAGTTCTTTTAAATTGGATAGAAGCCAAAGCGGAATTAGCGACATTAGGTGGTGAGGCCGTGTCTCAGACTGATATTGATAAATCAATCAATAAAATAAGACAACGTCCGCTTGCGCCAGAAGCGGTGGATAGAGGAGTAAAGAAAGTCGCAGATATGGTTTTAGGTGTTTACCCCAATGATCCAAACAGAGATCAAACGGTTTCGCCTTTGTTGTGGGAAATAAGAAGAGAAAAAAGGTTAGAGTTCACTTTTGAATATTCTCGTATTAATGATTTAAGAAGGTGGAGTAAACTTGCTTATATGGATACGGACCTGAACGAAGATCTACTTTCAGGATCATGGGTTAATTTCCCTGATCAGCTTCCTGGTGAGTTGGTTAGTGGTAAAATAAACGAGCTTGGTGTTGTAGATTTAAACGGTCAGTATATAGTTTACGATGGAACCAATGGAGATGATTTAAAAGGCTTTTACCGTAATACAAGTAATAAAGGCAGGTTGCCTTTCTTGGATCAACCGGGTATGAATCCTTATTTATCACCTGTTGGCAAAGTTCAAATGGATGACTATGAAATGAGGGGCTATAAGCTGCAACAAACAGAAGGTTGGCCACAGAACTAATTTCTTTTACCTTTAAATTATGTTACGATGAAAGGAAATTTAAAAAATATAATATTTAAAAGTCTTTTGCTCATGCTAGTGACCTTTATGGTTGCATGTAAAGACGATTTGCCTGGTCCTTTGAATACTGAGGATAAAATGACGGTTTTGAAATCTATCAAACTTGTCAGTGCAGGTGAAGCTGGAAACGAGGTGTTGGAAGGTACGGTGGATGAACAAACCAAGATGGTTAGCTTCCCTCGAATTGATACGCTGACCAATTTTTCGGATTTGCGGTTTGAAGTTGAACTTTCAGACGGCGCCCAGCTTGATAAAGAAAGTTATTCTATTGAGTTTCAAGAGGGGCAATCAAGCAACTCTTTTGTTATGAAGGTGGTTAATGGAGAGAGGTTTAGAGAGTATATTGTTCGATTGAGATTACTGATACCTCTGTTCGGTGCTGATTTTGAAAAAGGGCAGGTTTATGACTTTTCTGCTAACCCTATTGGTAACCCAGCTTATGAATCATTTGTAGGTTTAAATACTAGAGGAAGTGGTTTTGATGGTGAAAATGTGTTGGTCGTTGATAGGGGAGGGTTAGGCCCGCACTTATTAAAAGTTGAGGACTTGAAAGAAAATAATACAAATCCAATTCCATTAAATATCACTGGAGTGACTGGCGGAACGTTTCCTTATAATATGGGCTCTGTAGTTAATGGCCATGTTTATATGGCGTCTTTGTCTACTTCAGGTACCAATCCATTACGGGTGTATCACTGGGAAGATCCAAACGAAGATCCCGAAATGATTATTGACTTATTACCAAGTTCAATTGCAGGAGCAGGAGCTCGTCATGGAGATAATTTTTCAATCTCCTTGGACAATAATGGAGATGGTTACATCTACTTTATTGCCGAAGGTTCGGCGGCATTACGATTTACCATTTCTAGTTATACCCAGGTGACCGACACTCGCGCAGTTAATTTGCCAAGCAATTATGGACAGTGGTCGTCTTACTTGCAGGCAGGAACTGGCGAATATTTCTTTGTAACAGACAATTTGAACCCTGTCACTTTAGTTAATGCGGGAGGATCATCAGCGATGGCTTTATCAAGCAGTGCACTACCTAATAATCTGACCGATGTACGTGTGGTTGAGTTTAATGAAGAGCGTTATTTAATGGGTGTTACGGTTGCAAGATCTGGGTCAGAAACTGCAAATCTTCTTGTTTATGATATTACCCGTGGGGCTGATCTTGTCGAAGCATTGAATAACTTCAATGATAATCCGCAAAGTGCCGTGTTTGATTATAATATTACTAGTACGACGAACATTGCTCCAGGAGCACAAACTGGATTTAAAGTTGTCAAAGATGAAGACGGTAACGATGATAAATTATTGCTGTACGCTGCACATGCTGATGCTGGGTTTGCAATTATTGAGTTTTCGAAAAAAGAGTTAGACGATTAATTTAATAACTATTCTACTGGTATTCCTAGCAGAGTGCCAGTAGAAATTAAGACCTTAGTATGCGTAAAAACCTAACTTCATCCTGGTCCTGGATAATAGCAGTATGTCTTTTTATAGCTTCTTGTAGCAAGGATAATGGCGGTATAACCCCAGATCCTGACCCGAAAGAACCTATAGGAGATGAATTAAATTTTCCTAAAAAAGAATTTAGAGCCGTATGGATTTCTACTGCTTGGGGATTGGATTGGCCGCTTGGAGAGTATGATCTAACTAAGCAAAAAGACCTGTATATTGAATATTTAGATCGCTTTGAAGAGCTAAATTTAAACGCGGTGTTTTTTCAGGTAAAACCGATGGGAGACTCTTTTTACGAATCTTCATATGAACCTTGGAGTGCTTCAATAACAGGTACAAGGGGACAAGCTCCAAGTGAAGATATTTTGAAGTTTTTAATCGATGAAACTCATGCTCGAGGAATTGAGTTTCACGCCTGGATGAACCCCTATAGAATTGCCACAAGGGCGAGTAGTAGTACGGCTTATCCTCCACTACATCCTTCGGTTTCTTCCGACTGGGTTGTCAGTCACGAAAAAATCCAGATTTATAATCCCGCAATACCTGAGGTTAGAAAGCGACTCTCCGATATCGTCAAAGAGTTGGTTCAGAGTTATGCGGTAGATGGAATCCATTTCGACGATTACTTTTATCCAGATCCATCCAGTGCGGGAGTTATGGTTTCAGATCAGGAGGATTATCAAACCTATGGAGCTAGCTACAATACCATTGAAGATTTCCGTAGAGGAAATGTTGATAAAACTATTGAATTAGTTTACCAAACGATTAAGCAGGTTAAACCAGAGGTTGTTTTCTCTGTTTCCCCAGCTCCGAATAACTCCTATAATGTCAACACTTTATTTGCCGACGTTAGCAAATGGGCAAAGGAACGGTGGATTGATGTTGTTATCCCTCAACTTTATCAAGAGATTGGAAATCAATACAATGATTTTGTAACTAATTTAAAGTGGTGGATTGATAATAGCGGAGAAACACCAGTAATAGCAGGACATGGATTTTATAAGTTTGGAGATTCACAACAACCTGCAGCTTTCCAAAATGCGGAAGAACTTAAAAAGCAAGTCGATTTAAGTAGACAGAGCAAAAAGGTTGTGGGGAATGTGCAATATAGTGCCAAATACTTATTGGAAGATAAGGTTGGAGCTACTACCATGTTGAGAAATTTAAATAAAGAAAAAACAATAATTCCATTTTTAGGGCGTCAAGTTGATGCAGAGCCCATTACACCTAAGGACGTAAGAGTAGAGTCAGGAGTGCTGAAATGGACTTCTAGCTATGCAGATCGGTATGTAATATACTTTTTTAAAGATAAATCTTCCATAGGGCAGGTGATAGATGTCAAAGCAGAGCCAACATTATCTTCTTTAGACAAAGGGTTTTATTGCATTACGTCTTTGAATAAAGATAATTTTGAAAGCGACTATTCAGAGCTGATAGAAGTGAAATAAGTTGGATGTATAATTAAAGATTTGAAATAGAATATGAAGTTTAGGAGAGGATATAGGTTGAGCTTTATTGCGGGGATGTTTATAGCAATTTATATTCTGTTAAATTCTTATGCCATCCAAGCCCAATCCTTCAAGTTTGCTCTAGTAACAGATACTCATCTTGGAGGACATTCAGGTAAGGAGGATTTGGAGCGTAGCGTTAAAGATATCAACCAGCAGAGTGATATAGATTTTGTGATTCTTTCTGGAGATGTTACGGAGTTTGGATCGGATGAAGAGCTTGCCACTGCAAAAAAGGTGCTGGATGAATTGAGCATTCCGCTGTATGTGATTCCCGGAAACCACGACAGCAACTGGTCTGAAAGTGGCGCAAATACTTTTAGGAAAGTTTTTGGAGGGGAAACTTTTTATTTTAAGCATAAGGGTTACGCATTTATGGGAACTACTTCAGGACCTAACTTAAGAATGAGCCCTGGTCAAGTACCTCGAGAGAACCTCGTGTGGATGGATTCTATATTTGCTAATGTGCATAATCCAGAGATGCCGTTGATTTTTATCAATCATTATCCTTTAGACACTTCTTTAAACAATTGGTATGAGGTTACGGACCGATTACTCAAGTATAACACACAGCTTGCTTTATGCGGACATGGGCATGTCAATCGGCAGTACGAGTGGGATGGGATATTAGGTGTGATGTGTAGGTCTAACTTAAGAGCTAAAGATTCTGTTGGGGGTTACAATATCTTAGAAATTGATGAAGGCGAAGTGACTTTTAGCGTCAGAAGGCCTGGAGTTCGAACCGAAGAGTCGTGGTTGTCGCAACGGTTAGAGAAGCCAAAAGATAAGGTTCTAAAAAGGCCAGATTATTCAATGAATAAGAATCAGCCTGATTTAAAGAAAATTTGGGAGTACAACGACGATGGGGATATAGGTAGTGGAATGGCCTTGTATAAAAATAAATATATAATTGCTGCTAACACAAAAGGGAAAGTTTATGCTTTAGATTACAATACTGGGAGCCTCATTTGGTCTTTTAATACCGGAGGGAAAATTTATTCTACCCCAGCCGTTTATAAAGATATTGTTGTGGTTGGTTCGTCGGATAGTTGGATCTACGGTTTGAATGCAAAAACTGGAGAGCAGCTTTGGTCAGTTAAAGCAGAAAAGGCTGTGCTTGGAAGTCCGAAGATTGAAAAGGGTGTTGCCTATATTGGTGCTTCTGATGGTGTGTTTAGAGCGGTAAATGTCAATAGTGGGAAGGTACTATGGACCTTTGATAAGGTTAAAGGCTTTGTAACTACTCTGCCTACTTTGGATGGTAATAAAGTGCTTTTTGGCTCTTGGGAAAATGGGTTTTATTGTTTAGATAAAAAATCGGGTGAATTACTGTGGGAATGGAATAATGGACACGGTAGCCGTATGTTTTCTCCTGCTGCCTGTTACCCTGTAGTTGTAAAAAATAGGGTTTTTATTGTTGCGCCCGACCGCTATATGACCGCACTGGATTTAAATACAGGAGATCAAATTTGGAGAAATAAGGCGGACTCTCTTTTAGTTAGAGAATCTATGGGAGTGTCCGTAGATAAAAAGCTCGTTTATGTAAAAGCAATGGGCGGGAAAGTATACGGGATATCTACCCGAGCTGATTCCATGCAGGTTGCTTGGACATCTAGCTTAAATTTATCGTATGAAATTGCACCAACAGCGATATTTACCAATAAAAAGCAAGTAATAGTACCCAGTGATAAAGGAGTAGTCTCTTCTTTAGATGCTAAAACGGGTCATGTCCTCTGGCAATATAAAATTTCAAATGCATTAGTTAATCCACCACTAATCTGTGGTAAAAACTCTCAAGTAGTCTCTGCCATGGATGGACGCATAGTTCGATTAGATTATCCGCAATAAGTGTTATGTGTTTCCGAATTTTAATTTATATCGCATTTTGCTTCCCTTTGATGGTCTTTTCAAAGGTGGAGGACGCATGGATTCGCGTGAATCAATTGGGATATAGCCCATCGGCTGTTAAAGTTGCAGTTTTAGTGAGTAAAAACACTTCCAATAAAATCCATTCAAGCTTTCAGCTGATTGATTCTATAAGTAATCAAGAGGTCTTTGAGGGACGGGTTTCTGAGAGTTTTGGTGCTTACGGGCCTTTTAGTGAAAGCTACCGGCTCAACTTTTCAAAATTTACTACACCTGGTACCTATAAGATTAAATATGGTGATCTCGTTTCTGATTATTTTACAATTGGAAGCCAGGTGTATAAAGGTGCAGCAGATTTTGTGCTACGCTATCTCAGACAGCAGCGTTGTGGATTCAACCCTTTTTTAAAAGATAGCTGCCATCAGCACGATGGGTTTGTTGTTAACGCGATAGATGAGGTAGGTCTGAAAGATAGTACGACCATAGATGTGCGTGGCGGATGGCATGATGCATCGGATTATTTGCAATATGCTACAACCTCAGCGAACGCTACTTTTCATTTACTAGCTGCCTATAGAGATTACCCTGCAGTGTTTGGCGATTCTAAGTTAGCTAACGGTTTGGATGGTGAAAATGGGATTCCGGATATTTTAGATGAGGCAAAGTGGGGTCTTGATTGGTTGATTAAGATGCATCCCAAGGAAAATTGGATGTTTAACCAGATTGCCGACGATAGAGATCATATCAATATGAGGCTGCCTAAGGAGGATGATCAGTATGGGAAAGGGTTTGAACGGCCTGTGTATTTTATCGACGGAAAGCCTCAACAGCAAGGAGAAGGTTTAAACAATACTAAAGGTACGAGCTCTACAGCAGCAAAGCTGAGTAGTGCATTTTATTTGGGATCTAGTCTTTGGAAAGATCGAGATTCTTTATTTCACGACCTCTTAATTGAAAAAGCTCGATCGGCTTTGAAGTTTGCTGAAAGAATCCCTGGAGTTACACAGACAGTTTCGGTGAAGTCTCCCTATATTTATGCAGAAGAGAATTTTGCCGATGACATGCAGCTGGCTTATGCACTTGCATATAATTCGGAGTTGGACGAAAAACTAATTGAAAGTTCTATAGACTACGCACGTATGGAGCCGTTCACGGGGTGGATGGCACTAGATACGGCAAGCCATTATCAGTTTTATCCTTTTATTAATTTAGGACATTATGAATTGGCTAAGAATTCCAATCATAGCAAAGAGTTAATTGATTATTATCGAGCAGGTATCGAACAAGTTTGGCAGAGGGCCCAGAGTAATGCTTTTTACCGAGGGGTGCCGTTTATATGGTGTAGTAACAATTTAACAGTTTCGTTTATCATCCAGTGTCTTTGGTACCAAGAGCTGTCGGGGGATTCGGCTTATGAGGAGCTTTTGGCTGCTAATTTTGATTGGCTGTTTGGGGTGAATCCTTGGGGAGTGAGCATGGTTAGTGGACTACCAGATAGCCCGGTGAGCCCTCAAAAGCCTCACTCTGCCTTTACCTATTTACACGGTTATACGCTGGATGGAGGTCTTGTTGATGGGCCAGTTTATGCTAGCATTTTTAATAATCTGATTGGCATAGAGCTGTATGAGGAAGATGAATATGCAGAGTTCCAAAGCGATTTGGTGGTATACCACGATGATTTTGGAGATTATAGCACTAATGAGCCGACTATGGATGGGACCGCATCTTTAGTTTATTTGATGGCGGCTATGGAAGCTAGTAGTCGTTCGGGTGGTGAGCTCGTAAAAGACGATTATGGAGCGGTGGTGAAAGTCGTTGAGAAAGAGCGTAATGAGATAGCTTTAGTTTTCACAGGACATGATTATGATGAAGGGCTGGATGTAGTATTGAATGCATTGAATGAAAATAATGTACAGGGGAGTTTCTTTCTAACTGAAGAGTTTTTATCAAATAATACTGCAGCAATTAAAAATGCTCATTTCAACGGACATTATATTGGAGCGCATTCTAGTAATCATTTATTATATGCTAGCTGGGATGACCGGCAGCAAACCTTGGTGAGTCGGGATTCATTCCAGAGAGATCTAAAAAACAATTGGCATATTATTGAGGCTTTACTGGAGGAAGAAGTGAATTCGAAAATATTTTTACCTTCGTATGAATGGTATAATGGGGAGATTGTCTCTTGGGCAGAGGAATTGGGTAACACAGTGATCAATTACACACCTGGCCTTAGGACACCTGCTGACTACACATATCCAGAGATGGGGGACAGGTACATGTCTTCTAAATCCATTTTGGATAGCCTATGGGCTTTTGAAGCGAAACAGGGTTTAAGCGGGGCGATTTTATTGGTGCATATAGGGACTGACTCCAAAAGAACAGATAAGTTTTATAACTATTTAGGGGACTTAATAAGAACATTGAAAGGTAAAAATTATAAATTCAATACTATTGATAGTATTTTAGCAATATAAAGAGAGATAATGATATCGTGTATCTTGCGTTTTTATGCTTGTTTGAATTAAAAATCGCATATTTACATATTGGTTATACTTAGAATGGTTAGTAGATGGTAAATTCGACAGAAAAAGAATCAAATTATCAGGACTTGGATAAAATGTCAGTTCTGGAGATATTGGAAAACATCAATAAAGAGGATCAGACAGTCGCACAGTCTGTGAATAGAGCTATTGGACAAATAGAAAAGTTTGTGTCGGCTACGGTTGAGAAGATGAAGCAGGGTGGTAGACTTTTTTATTTAGGTGCGGGGACTAGTGGGCGGTTAGGGATTTTAGATGCATCGGAATGTCCGCCTACGTTTGGGGTTCCTCACGATTGGATCTTAGGACTTATTGCAGGTGGAGATAGTGCGATTAGGAATGCAGTTGAATTTGCAGAGGATGATTTGGATCAAGCTTGGAAAGATTTGCAGGAGTACCAAATCAATCAGAATGATGTAGTGATGGGAATTGCCGCCTCAGGCACTACGCCTTATGTTATCGGTGCCTTGAAAAAAGCCCGAGAAGAGGGAATGATTACCGGGTGCATTGTTTGTAACTTTGAGTCTCCGATTGCTGAACTAGCGGAGTTCCCTATTGAAGTAGTGACGGGCCCTGAGTTTGTTACCGGCTCAACGCGAATGAAAGCAGGTACTGCGCAAAAGCTCGTGCTTAACATGGTCAGTACTTCAATTATGATCCAGCTTGGTAGAGTGAAGGGGAATAAAATGATTGATATGCAGCTATCCAATCACAAATTAGTGAAGCGTGGCGTAAGGATCATTATGGATGAAATTCAAGTAGATCAAGAAATTGCGGCCAACCTGCTCGATAAATATGGAAATGTTAGAACAGCCATTGAGAGCTATAAAAAAGCACACTGATAAACCTTAACCGATAACAACAGTCTATGTCCCCGATAATATTATTTTCGTTTATAATAGGGTATTTTGCTCTTTTATTAGTAGTAGCTTATTTTACTTCAAGAGGATCGTCTGATAACTCTACATTCTTTGTTGCCAACCGTAATGCCAAATGGTACATGGTTGCATTTGGAATGATAGGAACAGCTCTGTCAGGTGTTACTTTTATTTCGGTTCCTGGAGATATAGGAAATACGCCTGCTGGATTACCTGCGAATAACTTCAGTTATTTTCAGTTTGTGCTAGGGAATGCGGTTGGCTTTCTAGTGATTGCTTATGTATTGCTGCCGCTATATTATCGTATGAATCTTACTTCTATTTATACCTATTTAGAAGAAAGATTGGGACACAGAAGCTATAAGTCAGGAGCTATGATTTTCCTGATTTCTAGAACTATAGGGTCTGCCTTTAGGCTGTATTTAGTCGCCATCGTTTTGCAGCGCTATATATTTGATGCTTGGAATGTGCCTTTTATTTTAACAGTGGCCGTTTGTTTAATCCTTATTTGGCTGTATACGAATAAAGGAGGCCTTAAAACAATCATTGTTACGGATACCTTACAGACGACCTTTTTAGTACTTGCGGTTGTCTTATCCATTGTCTTTATGGCAGATGGTATGAACTGGAGCATCACCGAGGCAATGGAGCAAGTGAAGGGTAGTTCCTACTCGAAGGTGTTCGTCTGGGAGAATTTATTAGGAGATCATAGAAACTTCTGGAAGCATTTTATTGGTGGGATGTTCGTAACGATTGCTATGACGGGTCTTGATCAAGACTTAATGCAAAAGAACTTGAGTATGAAGACCATCAAAGAAGCGCAAGTAAATATGATGACCTTTACAGGTATATTTGTCGTTATTAATATCTTTTTCCTTTGTGTTGGTGCCCTGTTGTATTTTTATGCCGAGGCCAATGGTATTAATGTAGCAGAGCTTGGGAAGTCCGATTATTTGTATCCTGAAATAGCATTGAACCACCTAGGGATGCTGCCAGGAATTGTTTTTATGATGGGGTTAACTGCAGCAACTTTTGCAACAACTGACTCCGCATTAACTGCTTTAACTACTTCTTATTGCGTGGACTTCCTTGGGTTTAATAAAAAAGAAAATCCCAATGACCCTGCACTTGTAAAGCAAAGGAATATAGTGCACTTTGCATTTTCTATAGTGATGCTTCTGGTCATTTTAGTCTTTCATTTAATCAA
>DXEZ01000276.1 GCA_019114715.1 Candidatus Sphingobacterium stercoripullorum
TAAAACTACATTTTTGGATCCTTATAGTGCGTGGATAGCTATTTTTCTGTGCGGGCTAGAAATAATCCTTGGAGCATTACTGCTGCTGGGAAATAAAGCAAAGTCCGTTGCATGGGGATTGCTGCTGCTCATTGTGTTTTTTACCTTTTTAACTTTCTATTCAGCTTTCTTTGAGGTAGTAAGTTCTTGCGGGTGCTTTGGCGATGCAATTCCTTTGACGCCATGGCAGTCGTTTATTAAGGACTTGGTGCTACTTGCGCTAATTATTTATATTTTTAGGTATAGAAAAAATATCACTCCGATTATAAAAAATGAGTTTACACGAGGATTAGTGGGTTTCTTTGTTTTTGTTTTCTCGTTTGGTATTGGGATATACACCTATAACTACTTGCCCTTTATTGACTTCTTGCCTTATAAAGTAGGGAACAACATTCCTGAGCTGATGGTCATGCCTGAGGGTAAGCATGGAGATGTTTACGAGCATGTCTATAATTTGGAGAATAAAGAAACAGGGGAGAAGAAGACCATGTCGGATAAGCAATACATGGACGAGAAAGTCTGGGAAGATGAATCTTGGGAAATCATAGGCGAGCCCACCAGTAAGCTTGTTAAAAAAGGGTATGAAATACCAATTCCTGATTTATTAATTAGCGACTCGGAAGGTTTTGATATGACCGATGAGATTATAAATAATCCTTATTACAACTTCCTAGTAGTGACCCACGATATTACGCAGCTTGATGCTTTAGACTTACGGGCGTTGAATAAAATAAACCTAGTTTTAAAAGAGCTTTCTATAGACTATAATATCCGCACTATACTACTTACAGCAAGCTCTATGAATGAAGCTTATCATTTAAATGAAGAGCTGGATCTGATATTGGAGACTTTCTATGCGGATGGCGTTCCATTAAAGAGTATGGTTCGTTCTAACCCGGGGGTACTTTTATTGCAGAACGGAAATGTAGTAAACAAGTGGTCTAAGCAGTCCTTCCCAAGTAAAGAAGAATTGGAGAGAAATTATTTAAACCGTTAGTAGCTATGCAAAATACTGTATTTCTAGTCGGTTATATGGGGGCTGGGAAAACCACGATTGGAAAGAAAATTTCAAAAGCACTGAATAAATCATTTGTTGATTTGGATCACCACTTGGTATCGGAAGTAGGTATGTCTATTCCCGAGTATTTTAGCACCCATGGTGAGGCAGCCTTCCGGCAGAAAGAGAGCGAAGTGCTACGAAATATTCCACTCCAGGGGCAGATCATATCTACAGGAGGGGGAACCCCGTGTTTCTCTGAGAATATAGATTACATGCTAGCTAATGGGGTAGTGGTGTATTTGAAACTAACGCCAAAAGCGCTTTACAGCAGGCTTTCCGCCAGTGATGTTCGTAAGCGCCCAGCTTTAAAGGGCCTCGAGGGAGAACAGCTGCTAAAGCACATTGAAGATACTTTAGCCCAAAGAGAGGTTTTTTATAATCGGGCACAAATTTCCATCGACCCGGTGAGTGTCCCTTTATCTCAAATAATTCAAGCTATTGAAAATGTATAGGAAAACTTTCTACCTTTTACTTTCAGCCTTGTTTATAGTTTTTTCAAGCTGTAACAATCCACAGAATACTTCTGAGGGCCGCTCGGCAGAAACCGTTGAGGCCCCAGCAAACTTTACAGGAAAGAGCGCATTTAAGATCACTTCTTTAGATGAATTGGAAGCGTTTTTCCAGTTCTCCAGCGCTGAGCGATACCCGTTAATTAGCGCGCACCGCGGTGGTCCGGAGGACGATTACCCGGAGAATGCTTTAGAGACCTTTGAAAAATCGGCTCAACTCGGAGCGGTTATCATTGAGTGCGATGTGCAGATGACGGCTGACTCTGTCTTATATCTGATGCACGATGAAAAGCTAGAGCGCACGACTAATGGCCGCGGTGTAGGTACTCAGAAGACGTGGAAAGAATTAAAGCCGCTTCAGCTTAAAGCTTTAAATGGCCAGGTGACCGGTTATGGTATCCCTAAGCTTAGCGATGTGCTTAGCTGGGGTAAGGGGAAGGTGATATTCACCTTGGATATTAAAAATGGAACCTCTTATGAGGCGCTGATTTCAGAAATCCGCAAAGCAGGGGCTGAATCCAGTGTTGTGCTGATAACCTACAACGACAATCAAGCGCGCAAGCTCCACAGCTTAGCGCCTGATCTGATGCTATCGGTTAGCTTAAGAAACCAGGCCGATCTTGATAGGTTGCTATCCAAAGGAGTAAGTCCAGAGAAGATGATTGCTTTTGTGGGGACTTCTCTTCCTGATAAGCAGGGAATAGATGCCTTGCATGAAAAAGGAATCTGGACAATTCTAGGTACTCTAGGGAACTTAGACCGTCAGGCTCAGGCCCAAGGTGAACATTTATATGCCGAGTGGGTAGACGGCGGAATTGATATTTTGAGCACCGATAGGGTGGTTCCAGCATTTAATGCATTGGAATATTATATACGAGATAGAAAGCTTGAAAACCCCTTTATACTCCGCTAAGGGTGGTTTGTAGCTTGATATCTACATCCGATGAATAAAGGGAGAGGGAAGGCTAAAAAACCTTTTGTTAAAACACTTTTGGAACATTGTTTGTTATTTAAGTACACATAACAACAAATTATTATGAAAAAGTTTATATTA
The DNA here is from genome assembly GCA_019114715.1 of Candidatus Sphingobacterium stercoripullorum. Taxonomy (GTDB): domain Bacteria; phylum Bacteroidota; class Bacteroidia; order Sphingobacteriales; family Sphingobacteriaceae; genus Sphingobacterium; species Sphingobacterium stercoripullorum. Next base: position 2,663 of record DXEZ01000276.1, read on the forward strand.
ACAGTTTGTCTAGGCTTAGGGATTGTCTTAGGCGCAAATGCACAAAGAGTTGGAACACCTCAAAGTAGTGCAGATGTAGGTTTAGCACCTTTAGAGCAAGGTAATTGGTTAGTCGGTGGTTCTTTAGCTGGAATCGGATATAGCTTTGAAGGTAAAGCCTTTAATTTAGGAGTTCAGCCATCTGCTGGTTACTTCATAAAAGATGGATTAGCTGTAGGTGCTGAAGCATTATTAAGTTTTACTGCAGTAAAGGATATGGACAATGAGTGGGGTTATGGTATAGCACCTTTCGTTCGTTATTATTTCCCTGGAACTGCAAGTGCTACTGGTAGATTCTTTGGTCATGGTAATGTAGGTATTGCAGGGAGTAGTGTTGGAAGCGACGTTGCTTTGAACTTAGGAGCTAAATTAGGTTACGCTCACTTTGTGACGCAATCTGTAGCATTAGAAGCTACTGTTGGTTATAATTACAATAAAGCAAACATCAACACTAGCGGTGGTGCTAGCGGATTAGGTGTTGGTTTAGGATTCCAAATCTACCTGCCTAGCAAGAAATAATTTTACTTAAAAGTTTTCAGTGTTTATCAGAAAAGGCTACTTCTTATGGAGGTGGCCTTTTTGCATGGAGCGTGTATAAACCTTCCGCTAGTTAATAAGCCGCATCAAATAGGGTAGCTAGATTATCAAATTAAAAGTGCTCCTTAAAGCCAATTCCTCGCAAAGATTCTATAGACAGCTCCTTGTCGCGCTTTAAATGTTTCCTTAGGGGGGTAATGAAAACATCCATACTTCGTCCAGCGAAGAAATCAGTGCTATGCCATATTTCCTGTAAAATATCATGTTTTTTAAGTGCTTATCGCACTTGTTCTCGAAAATATTGAAAGAACCATTAGTACTCGGTTTCTCCAGTTTAAATATTATCAAATCTGATGATGCCAAGATTACTAACTGTCCGCTATGCAGACCAGAATAATTGCTTTCTGGACTATACAGACAGTAGGAGTGTGGTGCTAACACTAAAATATGCTTTCGGCAACCAAAGG
>DXEZ01000277.1 GCA_019114715.1 Candidatus Sphingobacterium stercoripullorum
CCTGTAAAGTCTGGTTAACCGTTAACATGTGGTCTTCAAAGTTCGCATTCGAGATATCCACCACATGAATGAGCAGATCGGATTCATACACCTCATCCAAAGTGGATTGAAAACACTCAATTAAATGGTGAGGTAATTTGCGAATAAAACCAACAGTATCAGAAAGCAAGAAAGGCAAATTGTCTATGACTACCTTCCTGACCGTTGTGTCTAAGGTTGCAAAGAGCTTGTTCTCTATATACACATCTGACTTGGATAAGGCATTCATTAGGGTGGACTTTCCTACGTTCGTATAGCCCACCAGGGATGCCCTCACCAACGCTCCTCGGGATTTCCTTCGCGTTTCACTCTGCCTTGAAATATGCTCAAGCTTTTCTTTCAGCAAAGAAATTTTCTGTAAAATAATTCTTCTATCTGTTTCTAATTGCTTTTCACCAGGACCACGCATTCCAATACCCCCTCTTTGCCGCTCCAAGTGGGTCCACATCCGGGTAAGTCGGGGCAACATAAACTGCAGCTGAGCCAGCTCCACTTGAGCCTTTGCTTGTGCCGTTTTAGCGTGCTTAGCAAAGATATCAAGGATCAAGTTTGAACGGTCTAAAATCCGTACTTGCAAAGCTCTTTCAATATTTCGAAGCTGAGATGGACTCAGCTCGTCGTCAAAAACAACTAAATCAATCTCTTCGACTTTCACATATTCAGATATCTCCTCCAGCTTCCCTTTACCTACAAAAGTACTGCTATTGGGCATATCTAATTTTTGAGTGAAAATATTCTCTGTTATACCGCCAGCCGTTTCCACTAAGAAGGCTAGTTCTTGTAAATGTTCCTCAGCGATAGCTTCTGTGATATCCGGAGTGATTACGCTTACCAAAACTGCTCTTTCAGGCTGTACTTCAGTATCGTACATTTCACTATTTAGCATACATTATATTTTTTGTTTTCATTAAATTTAGGAGATTTTCTCCCAAAACATTCCTTTTTTCTTTCCTTGAAAATACGCGTTCAATCGCCCATTTTCTGGCAACATCAACTGGGGATCTTTATCAAAGATAGCAATTACTTGATTTCTGATATGCGATAATAGCTCTTGATCGGTCACTAAATTTGCCATTTTTAAATCTAAAACACCCGACTGCTGAGTGCCAGAAATATCCCCAGGACCTCTTAACTTCAAGTCTGCTTCCGCTATTCGAAATCCATCGTTAGTTTCTACCATAATCTGCAGGCGTTCTTTACCTTCTTTACTGAGCTTATCGCCAGACATCAATATACAATAAGATTGCTCAGCACCTCTGCCCACCCTCCCTCTTAACTGATGGAGCTGCGACAAACCGAAGCGTTCTGCGTTTTCAATAATCATTACAGACGCATTGGGAACGTTTACCCCCACTTCTATCACTGTTGTAGCAACCATTATCTGCGTTTTTCCCTGAACAAACCTTTGCATTTCCCCCTCTTTTTCTTTGGGAGTCATTTGCCCATGGACTATACTGATTTTATATTCCGGCAGTGGGAACTCTCGCGATAAACCTTCAAGTCCGGCCTCTAAAAACAACAAGTCCAACTTTTCACTTTCTTTGATCAAAGGATAAACTACATAAACCTGGCGCCCCTGGGTAATTTGTTCCCTCATAAAGCCAAAAACACGCTGCCTTCTATTTTCATAAAAGTGTACCGTCTTAATGGGCTTGCGCCCGGCCGGGAGCTCGTCAATGATAGAAATATCCAAATCCCCATACAAAGTCATGGCCAAAGTCCTAGGAATTGGCGTTGCTGTCATAACAAGCATATGGGGTGGCGTATGATTCTTCAACCATAATTTTGCTCTTTGCTCGACTCCAAAGCGGTGCTGCTCATCAATGACCACCAAGCCTAAGTTTTTAAACTTCACCTTATCTTCTATCAATGCGTGGGTGCCTATTAAGATATGAATTTCTCCCGCCTCTAGTGCTGCATGTAAATCCCTGCGTTCTTTAGCCGGTGTTGAACCCGTCAAGAGATGTACTTTGGCGATGCCTTCCCCCAAGAGCTCCTGAATCCCTTTATAGTGCTGCTGCGCTAATATCTCTGTGGGCGCCATCATACATGCCTGGTATCCGTTATCGATAGCGAGCAGCATAGACAGCAGAGCAACCACCGTTTTCCCCGAGCCCACATCTCCCTGGATCAGTCGATTCATCTGAAATCCACTACGGGTATCGTTCCGAATCTCTTTAACCACCCGCTTTTGAGCATTTGTAAGTGGGAAGGGCAACCTATTAAAATAAAAATTGTTAAATGATTCGCCAACCTGTGAAAAGTAATGCCCTTTAAACTTTTCTTTGGTAAGCTGCTTGTTTTTTAATAAGCCCAGCTGTATAAAAAATAGTTCGTCGTATTTTAGCCGGCTAACAGCAGAATTCAGTTCCTCCTGTGACTTGGGAAAATGAATTGCGCGAACAGCCTCCCTCTTTCCCATTAATTGATTGGACTCAATGACATATTCCGGCAAGTTTTCAGCTACCTGATTTATATTATGCTGTATTAAACTGAGCATCACCTGCCGAATACCCTTGCTATCTAAGCCGGACTTCTTTAACTTCTCTGTTGTGGAGTATACCGGTTGTATATATGTTGAAATGGTACTACTAGAGCTGGATTGATAAGTCTCCATTTCTGGGTGTGTAATATTAATTACTCCCCTATATAATTGAGGCTTACCATAAACTACATAAACCTCGTTAACCTTTAAAAGTTTCTGTAAATAAGCAATCCCCTTAAACCAAACCAACTCAACGCTCCCGGTCTCATCCGAAAACACGCCAACAAGCCTTCTCGCCCTTTTGACTCCTACCTCACTCAAACGAATAAGCCGTCCAACAACTTGAACCGACGGCCACTGGGGGTTTATTTCATTGACTTTATGAAACTCGGTGCGGTCTATATATCTAAATGGGTAGTGTTTTAAAAGGTCTCCCGCAGTAAAAATACCCAGTTCCTTTTTTAGCAAATCTCCACGGTATGGACCAATACCTTTAACATATTCTATAGGGGTTTGATTAAGCTTGACGTTTAACATATAACCTCTTTATTCTAATCGGCAAATTATCAATTAACAAAAGTATTTAGACGCATATTCGAGCATTTTACTTGTAGGACTATCATTTTATACCTCCAAAATTGGGATTCTTATAAATTGGCCCACTTCTTTTTGCAAAGTAAAATGATAATACTCCCTAAGTTACAAAACAAAAAAGGGCTACAAGTAGTGTAACCCAATAATATTTAAAAAGTTTTGTTAATCAGTTTATTTCTTTCTTTTTGGAAATTATTTTATGCTTCCTCTTACTGATTTTCTCTGTGTTTACTGGTTGTGGAATTTTCACATAATAACCCGTCCCATCATACTCTCTTTTTCTAGGGTGTTCCATACATGCTGAACAGCAACATCCGTCCATCTTCCAACCACAATCATCGCATTGTGTAAAGTGCTCATTACACTCTGGGTTTGCGCAATTAATCATCTTAGCAGTTCTCGTGCCGCAGTGCTTACAAGCAGAGATAACAACAGGATTAACGTGATTCACATCTACCGTTAGACGATTATCAAAAACATAGCACTTCCCTTCGAAATCCTCTCCGCCTACTTCTTTCCCGTATTTTATTATCCCCCCATGGAGCTGATAAACATCGTCAAAGCCTTGCTCTAATAAAAAAGCTGAAGCTTTCTCACACTTAATCCCCCCTGTGCAGTAGGTTAAAATCTTTTTACCCTTGTACTTTTCTAACTCGCCGAGTTTCTCTGGGAATTCTCTGAAGTTCTCGATATCCAAAGTAACCGCATCCTTAAACTTTCCGACGCTATGTTCGTAGTTAGAGCGAACATCTAGAACGACCACGTCTTCTTGGTCCTTCATTTTTAAAAACTCTTCCGGTTTTAAATGGATCCCGGTTTTTTCAAAAGGCTTTACCTCGGTCAATCCCGAGTTAACAATTTCTTGTTTATACCTACAGTGCATTTTTATAAATGAGGGTTCTTCAACCTCATCGATTTTAAAGTCTGTTGTAGCAAACCTCGGGTCCCGATGGACCTCTTGCATATACTTCTGGCACGCTTCAACCGTACCGGAAACTGTTCCATTTAGTCCTTCATCGGCGACTATGATGCGCCCTACCAAGCCTAAAGACTTACAAAATTCGAGATGCTGTGCTGCAAACTCTTCTCCATTTTCTATTGGACTATAGCAATAGTAGAGTAATGTGTTATATTTTGCCATAAATTATTCATTGATACCGCTGCAAACGGCGTGAAATGTTAAATATTTCTGCAAATTTACATAAATTGTAAAACGAAAAAATGATTTTGAATACTTTTTTCAATAACTTTTTGATTGCTGACCTGTAAATATTAGGCCGTAACCTTACGAAACTTCGTATTGCATATGCTCAAAATGATCCTCAAAGAGCATTTTCTTTCCTACAGTTTGAAAGCCTAAGCGCTCATACAGCTTTTTCGCACGGGGATTTTCCACATCCACTAATAAACCCACCTTAGAGAACCCCGCATGAGGAGCCTCTTTTAAAATGTGGTTTATCAGTAGCTGCCCATAGCCCTTGCCTTGATGCTTGGCGCTAACGCTCAAGGTATCAATATAGAGCTCTCCAGGTTGCGTTTCATCTTGCATATTACCATCAAAACCAAACTCGGCAAAATAATCAAAAGCTAACTTTTTAAGTTCCTTCAATCTTCCGCCGTCGTAAGTCGTTATAATTCCAGCAACCTCACCCTCACATTCCAAAACTACAATGTTCTGAAAACTGTATAAATTGTTTTTTTGACGGTATAAATATTCAAAAGCTTTAATAACTTGACTCATATCATCTGTACAAACTAAGCGCCTAGCGGTGTCTTCCATAGCCTGCACAATCAACTGTGCCGCAGCGGGTGCATCCTCTACCCTACCTTTGCGAACAAATACATCTATATTTATCATTGCTACAAATGTAAGGTTTTTACTCTGCAATATCGGGGTTGAAGCTTCCAGCTGAATTAATAAAGATACATGGCCGACTTGCGAAATTTAATCTCTGGAAATAATTCCGACAGTTCCAACCTATCTGACTCATTCAATGTTGTGAAAAGGATAAGTTCTTCTCCTTGGAAACCCTCCAAAGAAGCTGCTAGCTCTTCTTTATTTAAGGGGTTGTGACCTAGATCCACTCTACTTATGTTTTCCATTTCTTTTAGTGGATCTGGTAATTTTGTGAATTCAATATACGGTAAATCGATTGTCACAAGATTTTTCATTTCCTTTAAAGACTCTGGAAGGCTAGACAGGCTTGCACTACTCACTGAGAGCTTTAGGAGTCTCTCTAAATTGCTGATACCAACAGGTAGAACACCGAACTCTTCATTAAATTGCAAGCGCTCCAACGCATGGAGCTCGAGGATTTCTTTTGGAAACTCCTTGAAATTGTTTCCAGCAACCATTAATGTCTTAAGGCTTTTTAATCCAGCAAACCCTTCCGGCAAGGAACTAATCTCATTACGTAAACATCGAAAGGATTTTAATGCTTTGAGCTTAGCGAAATCTTCGGGAATCTCCTGCAGTTGATTGCCGCTTAAAATGAGATAAATCAAGCTGTTATTATCATTTTCAATTTTCGGCAATTCCTTGATGTGAACATTATCATCTATAGTCAAATAATATAAGTGTGGAGTGTGATTAAATAACTTGTCTAATAAAGAAGAATCCATTTGTGTTTTCACGCCGTTGTTTAAAATTTTAATACTTTTTATTCGTTTAAAGTCGGCCTCGGACATTTCTTCAAAATCACTGAAATGAAGCGTTCTTCCGTTGATTAAGCTCACAGTAATATTAAGCTTCACTCCCCCCGATGGGTCCATAATCTCTAGATCTTAAGCTAAAAGAGTGCTAAAGCCTAAGAAAAAGAACACAAATAAAATAAGTTTATTAATTACCGATTTTTGAATGTATTTTTCCATAAATTATAAATTTCATCTCCTAAAATCACTTGGAGTAGGCTTTCCTATAAGATCAGCCATACATAGCCTTTCATTTGAGCAAGAACCCTAAGACAGCGTTTTCATTCAAACTCTCATTGGTCATCAATATCTCCATTAAGCCTAATTAACTAGGTGATTCCCAAGACCTCATTACAGAAAGGTATCGCCATGTTTATGTCACAAATTAACAATTATCCATCTGGCTTCTAGATCGATTGTAAAAATATAAAGATAAATAAAGTTTCATAGCATCCTAAATTCTGCTGGTGGAATTACAAAAGATGCCTCAACAAGTTGGTAGCTCCTACTCCAAGTACTTCTTCCCTTGGCTAGTTAAGTTTCCGCTATTATTTATTGTGTTAATTTTTGTGTATTTTGCCGATGTTGCTCGGGGTGCTGTAACAACGGCTGAGAACAAACCCGCAACCTGAATTGGATAATGCCAACGTAGGGAACGCACACGGCCAGTTAATTGGATGTATTTCTGCCTATACCTGTTGTTGGTATTTCCAGCTTGTATAAAGTTAATTAATGCTTAAGCAAATGGAAATACAAAAACAAAACAATCTTGAATTAATTCCTCAAAGCCAGCAAAATTGGCAAAATCGCGAAGAATGGTTTTTCAACCGTGAGCATACCGATACGTATGAACAGTGGTACGAAGGGCGCTATAAGCGAGCTGAAATTTGGCAAAAGAAGGTCATGGAGCAGCTGGTTTGTGCTGACCAAAGGGTAAAAGAACTTTTGGAGTTTGGTTGTGGAACAACGCGTTTCACCCGCTGGTGGCAGGATATTGGAATTCAGGCCAGTGGTGGTGACATATCTCCCCTAATGCTTTCACAAGCCGTAAATTTGTTTGATGGAGATCTGGTTATGGCCGATTCCCATTATATGCCATTTAAAGACCATGCTTTTGATGCGCTGGCCTTTATTACAACTTTTGAATACTACAGAAACCCTGTAAAGGTCATCCAAGAGGCTGCTAGAGTCGGTAAATACGGTATTGCTATGGGAATGATGAACAGAAACTCGCCAAAGGTAATTCGAAGAAGGGTGCAAGAAGCATTCGGTAAAAACCCTTTTTATGTAACGGCGACTTTTTACACCCCAAAAATGCTAACAGAAATAATCCACGAGGCATTAAAAGGAAGAGAATATACAATACGGTGGTCTTGTACGGGCCTACCCAAGTGGTTCCCTGTGCAGCAGTGGAGCGTTCCTTTTGGTGATTTTTTTGGGCTATATGTCCAGTTTAATGATGTATGATATGCAACAACCTGGAAAAGCAACTAAAGAAACCCTGCAGAATCTTATATTCAACAATTTGGGTGCCCAAAGAGCTGAAGTGCGGCAAGGTGCATCATTTGGCGTAGACGTTGCTAGCATCCATATTGATGGCGGCAATGCGCTTGTCACTGCGAGTGATCCGCTGAGTTTAGTTCCCAGATTATCACCTAAGGAATCCGCTTGGCTCTCCATCTATCTAGCGGCCAACGATCTAGCGACAAGCAGCTTAGCACCACAGTATGCCCAACTGGTGATGCAGCTTCCAGAAAACACAGATCACGACCTGTTAAAGGAGTATTGGAAATACATACACAAGTTCTGTACCGAACTAGGCGTCCACATTACGGGTGGTCACACTTCCTTTGATCCTTTAAGCGGCTCCACATTAATTGGAGGGATTACCTTACTTGCCATTGGTAAGGCCAAGCAGGTACGCACTTCAGCTATGGCCAGTGCCGGCGATTTACTCCTTATGACTAAATCTGCCGCACTATCCAGCTCCAGTATATTGGTAAAAAGCTTTCCTAATTTCATCAAGAGCGAATTAGGGCAGGAGGTGTTCGAAAAAGTTAGCGCCCTATTTTATCAAACATCTTGCGTTCAAGATGCATTGATTTCTGGAGCTTATCAAAATGACCAAAGGGTTGTAAAAGCCATGCATGATGTCACCGAGGGTGGTGTCTATGGCGCAGCTTATGAGTTTGCCTCCGCCAGTGGCCTAGGGATACAAATAGACTCTTCAAAAGTTCAGATCCTAGAGGAGGTAAAAAGTGTATGTAAGCTTTTTGACATAGATCCTTTACGAAGTATAGGTGCAGGAAGTTTACTACTAGCGGTATCTCCCAAAAAGGCTACTGCTCTAATTCAGCACCTTAAAACGTATGGGATAGATAGCTCCATAATTGGAGAATTCACTGAAAAAACGGAAAGCAACATCGACTACCAGGCAATTGATCCCTACTGGGAAGCCTATTTTTCAGCTTTAAACAAAGGAAAAGATTAAATGAAGACTATAAACAAAGGCATATACCTAGTGATAGACCCAGACAAAGATAAATCGGAGTTAATCAATCAGCTTTTAAAAATAAAAGATCAAAAATTAAGTGCGATTCAAATTTGGGATAACTTCAAACCAGGAAGAACATACACGGATCTTCTAAGCAGCATCAAACAGCTATTTAAAGATTCCGATACACCCATATTTATCAATAACCGCATTGATTTAATGGTAGAGTTCGGCTTTGATGGGGTACACTTCGATGAAATTCCCATCCATAAAAAGGAGATAGAAGCTCAGATCAATCGTCCATTTTTAAAAGGACTCACTTTAACCAACGATTTGGATGCTCTATTAGAAGAAAGCGATTGGCAATTTGATTATGTGTCGTTTTGCTCAATTTTCCAGTCACCAACAAGCAACAGTTGCGAGCTGGTAGACTTTGAAACCATTGTGAGATGCAAGGAGCTTAAGGAGGTTTCTATCTTTTTATCGGGCGGAATAACCCCAGATAATATGGAAGAATTAAAAGAACTTAATTACGACGGTATTGCGGTAGTTTCAGGGATCATGAATGCTGAAAACCCTTTAAAATCTCTTAAATTATATAAAGAAAAATTAAAATGAAATTAGATACTATAAAGAATAAATTATGTTGTCCATTTGATAAATCAGACCTCGAGCTGCATATTGTGCAACAAGATATAAACGATAATATTCAAAGTGGCTTATTAACATGCTCTAGCTGTAAAAGGATTTATCCTATTGTTAGAGGCATACCGATTATGTCACCCGATGAATACCGGGAGTTTAAGTACGAAAAGCCACTAATTGAAAGCTGGGCTAGCCAAAAAGGACTAAAAATCGGCGAAACACATTTCTTAGAGTAATAGCTTAACCCAAAACAGGCTTGCGTATTAGGGGCAAGCCTGTTTTATAATTCTTACTTAAAGATCTATTAATAAGAGGCCAAGCTTATAGTTTTACTCTTGACGTCTTCTATAAAAATGAAATCCTATTAATCCCACAAAGCTCGCTCCTAAAACAAGAGATCCTGCAAGGGAAATCATATTACCGATACGTACACTTTTAGGCGCAAAGACAAATTCAATTTCATGCACTCCTTCAGGGACCACTAACCCCCTTAAAGCATAATTTGCTCTAATGATTGGTGCAGGCTCGCCATCGATATAAGCTTCCCAACCCTTCTCGTAATACATCTCAGAAAACACAGCGAATAAATCGTCATTTGCTTCATACTCGTACCTTAGCGTATCGGGGTGGTAGGAAATTAGTTTAATGCTAGACCCTGATTTAGATCCTAGTTTATTTACTGGAACTTGCGACTTGAATTTTTTATGTACAAAAGCTTCTTTGGTGGCGTCAAAGCTATTTAATGAGCGCATCTCCTCAGCATTAGAATCCACAAAAGACACCCTATCGACAAACCACGCATTTCCTGCTGCTGAGCTGCGGCGGTTCACGCGCTCTGACTGATTGGATTGATCCACACTGATAATATACCGCGTGTTAAACATATCCAGTACGTCTTCATTAAGGGCGCCGGAAAATTGATTTTCTAATATTTCTTGAAAGCGCATCAACTTGGCGGCATGGTAGCCTCCCAAATTTTTATAATAGAACGAAGCTTTTGCATCCGAAAAGCTATTTGTCGTTAAATCTAACACACGATAGGATAAATCTTTATCCATCAAAATCAACTCATCAATATCACGTTTTTTAATTGTCGACTGCACAGAGCGCTTATTTATAAACGAGTCTTTATTGAGATACCTCTTATCGACAGTCCATAAATCGAAAACTATCAAAATAGCTAAACCAATTAACAAGACGTTTTGGTTCAGTTTCTTTTTTAAGAAAAACCACACCAGAGCAAAGCTGATAGCAATTAAGAAAAACGAACGGTAAGCATCGTTTACCGCTAGGTCTTTTCTATCTTTTATCAAGGCGCTTCCAACTTGATCTCCCAAGGATCGCTCGCCTAGTTGCTGGCCAATGGATTGCGTAAACTCACCGTGTGAGGAGTTCTTGAAGCTCAAAAACAACTCCGGTACTAATGCTACAGATAAGCAAAGCAGTAAAACTCCACCAAAGCAATAAAGAATTTTCTTTTCGAGTTTTTTGTCCAGATTTTCAATGCTCAATAACTCATTTAAAGCTAAAACCGCCAATACGGGAATCAGCAAGGAAGCCAGTATCAGGGTGGACTCTACAGCTCTAAATTTATTATAAAGTGGAAAATAATCAAAGAATAAGTCAGATATTAAAGGGAAGTGCTTTCCAAAAGCCAGAAAAATGGATAAAATTACAGACGACAAAATCCACCATTTCAAGCGGTTATTGACTATAAAAATCCCTAGGATGAAGAACATGACTACGACGGCACCAAAATACCAGGGACCCGAGGTAAAAGGCTTTTCTCCCCAATAAGCGGGCAATCCACTGGCGAATTGTGCAGCCTGATGGCTCGGTACACCTAGGCTCGTGAAGAATTTCCCGACATTTGAGTTTTCATCCAGAACGTTTTGACTTCTCCCACCATAGGCATTGGGAATTAAAAATGTTAAATTCTCTCCTACCCCTTGACTCCAATTATAAGCATACTCCTTATCTAAACCTTTAGACTCTTTATTATTGTCAACTTTAACGATATTCGCTTTCCCCCTAGTTGTCAATTGACTGTATTCGTAGGTAGGCAATAATAACGAAGCGTTCACAGCTAATGCAATCAGCACTGCACCCGTTTGAATAGCTATGGCTTTCCAGAAGTCAGGCAGTTTCTTCTCTTTAAAAGCTCTGTAGAATTCAAAACCAACCAAGATCAAGGTGATCAGAAATAAGTAATAGGTGATTTGAATGTGGTTGGACCTAATCTCTAGGGCCATGGATAGCATCAAAAATAAAGCACCCCATAAACGGTTCCCTCTAAATAACATGATCATCGATGCTAAAACAGGAGCCATATATGCGATGGCATAAGACCTACTTAAATGACCGGCCTCAATATAAATGATGTTATAGGAAGAAAAAGTAAAAGCAATTGCTCCTATGGCGGCCTGCAGAGGTTTCAATCTTAAGGCTGAAAAAAGCAAGTAGCTTCCTAGTAGGGAAACCAGTATGATATCAGCTGGTGAAGGGAACACCCCTCGAACAGCTCGAATGATATAAGTTGTAATGTTGACTACGTGCTCTTGAAATATATGGTAGGCGGGCATACCGCCAAACATGGAATTTGTCCATAACGGTGCTTTACCGTCTTTAGCCATGTATTCCATGATTTCTTTTTGAGATGCGTTTGCTTGAATGACATCGTGTTGATAGAGTACCTCTCCATTCCATAAAGGAGAAAAGTAAACTATAACCAATAAGATAAATACCCCAATCACAATCAGGTGAGGTGAATTCTGTTTAAACCAGGTTTTCATATTTATAAAAGGACTTTTTCTTCAAGCTTCAAAAATATAAATAAGAATCCATTAATCCACATTCCTACTGGTTATATTCCTCCGCTCTTATGGATAAGTTTTTTAATACTGCTTGTTTCACCAAATAAGACAAGGACATCGTCTTTTTCTAAAATGGTATGGGAGTTTGCTATTCCTGAAGCTTCTTTTTCAACTTTCATTTGATTGCCCTTCTTGTCGGTTTGGGTCTTAAGGGTAGTCAGTACTATCACTTGATACTTATTGGTAAAGTCCGCTTCTTTTAAACTCATCCCTGCGTAGCGTGCTGGAACTACCATCTCTATTATACTGTAGTTATCCGAAATTTTAAAGGAATCAATTATATC
>DXEZ01000278.1 GCA_019114715.1 Candidatus Sphingobacterium stercoripullorum
GCTCCCTTTCATAAACAGCAGATTTTTCTTTATCTTGTTGCATAATATGATGGTGCTCAATGAAAAGATTACTACTATTTTTTAGTGTCTTAGGGTTGATAGGTTGTAAAACTTATCCAACCGTTAAATATGGTTTTATCGTTAAAGGTGACGATAGATATATCAGTGTAGAAGATCAGGTTTCCATTACAGTAGATTCTGTATTTTTATCCGAAGAGTCTTGGAAGAACAACCGTCCCCCCTTAAAAGCATCTAAGTTAACCCGAAAACAAAGTAAAATTTTGAACCAACTAGGCTATCCGAAGGACAATTATAAAGTGGTCTTTACGAATACGGATCAAAGCTCCTACGAACTAATTTGTCTTACTAACATTCACCCCATTCAACAAAATGAAACTACAAAGCTTTTCAATCCGCACAACTTAAACACAGAGGAAAAAGGAAAAATGAAGATTTATTATGAGCAAAAACACTACAATAACAACGATGTGTTACATATAATCGTACCGGTGAATGAGACGATCTTTAACGAAAAATTCATAACCTTAGTTTATATTGGAAAAACTGATGAAAGCTCCTTTTTAGCTTTAAAAGACATCGCATTAAAGAATGCTGAAAATTACCAAACCTATGGTTACTCTTATTTTCCAATGAAAAACAACACCAATTGTGACGGTACAAATGACATCAATTATTACAACTATACAATCCCTGAATCCATCACTAAGAATAAACAACATATCATTATAAAAGCGTTAGATGAAAATGCTAACCGGAGGCTCGCGTATTATACTTTGATTAATCCGGGCCAAACCTTAGGGGCATTTAAGATATGTCCAGGAGAATTTACCATTGAATACTTAAGTTTGGAAGGAGAAATATTAAAATCAGAAAAAGTCATAATCCAATAGTTTTTTAATTTACTTTAGCTTGGCCTATAAAAAAGAACATTATGAAAGCTTTACTCATCCTACTAGCAGCATTTTGTTTAAAAGCAACGTTTACTAGCGCTCAGGAAACTGATACCGTATTCATTCAAAAATTCCTGGAATCGCATCCCGAGTATTTCCAACACATTTTAAATCATCCCGATAAAAATCAAGTACAAATACTCTACACACAGATTGATCGCGATCAGAGTAACAAGCCAACTTTCACCTCCTACTCCTATAGAGTGGATCCAAACTGGTATTTTTATCCAGCTAGCACCGTAAAGTTACCTACAGTTATATTTGCACTCGAGAAGATAAATGAATTAAATATTCCTGAGTTAAACAAGTTCACTTGGCTAGAAATTGATTCCGCATTTGACAAGCAGACTAAAGTCACGGAAGATTTAACATCGACATCTGGAAAACCGAGCTTGGCTCATTATATAAAAAAATCACTTCTGGTTAGCGATAACGACGCTCATAATAGGCTATTTGAATTCGTTGGTAGAAACCGTTTAAATCGCAGATTGCAAGAAAGCGGAACTAAAAACAGTAGGATTGTAAATAGATTAGCTGTGGGTGATTCAGGAATACATTCGAAGCACAGTAATCCTTTTTGCTTCTATAATGAATTAGGGGCAGTAATTTACAAACAGAAGCCCCAATTTGATAGCTTAGATTACAATTTCCCGAATCTCAATCATGTGATCCAAGGACAAGCATATATGAATGATCAGGATGAGATTATCCATGAACCGTGGAGCTTTGAGAACCTCAATGTATTTTCTATTGAAGATCAGCAGCTAATCCTTAAAAAACTACTTTTCCCAGAATCATTCCCCGAACATGAGCGTTTCAATCTTACGCAAGAAGATTACGAATTTATTTATTACTACATGTCGAGGTTCCCTCAAGAGGTTGAATCACCAGCGTACGATAAAGAAGACTACTGGCCTACTTACAGCAAGTTCATTTATTTTGGGCGGGACAAATCTCTTTCTCCGAACGGCACAATAAGAAGCTTTAACAAGTACGGCGACTCTTACGGGTACAATATTGACAATTCTTATATTGTTGATTTTGAGAATAACATTGAGTTTTTATTGACCGTAGTGGTTCAGTCCAATGAAAATGGAGTGTACAATGATGGCATATATGAATATGAAACGGTTACTTACCCCTTTTTAAAAAATCTGGGGAAAACAATTTACGAGTACGAACTAAAGAGACAGAAAAAAAACCATCCTGACCTCTCTAAATTTAAACTCCGCGGTTTTAAAGAAGTTCTGAATTAGTTTTCAAAGTGATTATTTACAGGCTAAGCGTAAAAGAATCTCCTCGAATGTAAGCGCTCATAGAGATATCAGAGAAGCCTATTTGCCCTTTGTCCCCTGATTTTTTCCTGAGCATATTTTTCATCACGATGACTTGCCCCTCACCTATTACTTGGCAATAGTCCCCTTGAATTTTAATAGCAGTGCTTTCTGCTAAGCCAACCCCTATTTTCCCCGGATATTCGTAACAAACAGAGATCAACCGATTATACCTGCTTCTCTCTACAAAGTGCTGGTCAATAATTGCATTTTTTATTAGCCCTAAGCCTTTTTTAGTTTCTAAATTAGTCGCTGTAAGTTTGCTGTAAGTCGTCAATAAGGTGTCAGGAAGGTGTCAGGAAGGTGCTTCTGATATCCTGTTAGCATTTCCTCACTCATTAAAGATGCACCCGCACTAGTTCCAGCAATGCTAACCCCATTTTCATAAGCTTCATGCAAAACATCCACTAGCCCAGAGCCTTTAGTTCTCTTTAGGAAATTCACTTGACTACCTCCAGGAATATAAATTAAGCTTGCGTTTAATATCGAGTCTTTCTGCGCGTTATTCAATACATCTCCTTCAGCAACCTCCAAAATATGAACAGCTGCACTACTGTGTGTATTAAAAAGCTTCTTCATGGTATTATAGGCCTTCTTAGGGTTCGCATTAGCCATAGGTAAAATAAGTATATATTTATCTGAAACTTTACTTATACCCGCAGTACCTTCTAACAGCCTCGCTCCTAATAACATTTCTTTAATCAATTCCGGCGTGTTTTCCCCTCCTCCAATTATAAATAATGTCCCTTTATGATCATCAATTTTATTTTTTTGAGTAAATGAATAGCCTACAATTAGAAAAAACATCAATAGCGCCCCAAAAAACAGGGCGCAGAAATGCTGTCATAATAGAAAGTTTAAATGTTAAATAATAGTCTGGTTACCCTTTAAAGCAACTTGTATTAACTCATCGTAAAAATCACTCTCTGTTAACCCCATTGCGCGGACTTGTTGAGGGATGAAACTTTGCTTAGTTTGGCCAGGAATGGTATTTATTTCTACAAAATAAAATCTATCGGTCTCCTTTTCCAAAAAGTAATCTACCCTAACCATACCTTTGCAGTTCAACTGAACATAAATCTCTTTCAAGATCGCTTCAATGCGAGTGCATTGATCATCAGATAAATCTGCTGGTGTAATTTCTTCAGTTAAGCCGGGTATATATTTAGCCTCATAGTCAAAAAAGTCGCGGCTCGTTATAACTTCTGATGCTGGTAAAACGACAATCTCTCCTTGCAAATTAGTATATATACCTTGAGAGAATTCTCTACCATAAATAAATTCTTCTATAATTACTTCTGCTCCCGTACTCTCTGCAGTAAAGGCTAAATCTATTGCTCTTTGAAGCTCAGAATCTTGGGTAACCTTACTCATTCCAATACTACTCCCACCAGCATTAGGCTTTACAAAATACGGAAGAGCTAAGTGAGTCGTAATAATATCATAGGCTCTAGCCTGATGGTATTCAAATAAATGAACCCACTTAGCTAGGTATAAATTTTTTATATCCTTCAATACTGACTTTGTATAACTCTTATTCATAGTAATTGCAGAGCTTAATGCTCCACATGAAGTGTATGGGATTCTTAGCATATCTAAATACCCTTGAATTCTACCGTCCTCACCAGGAATTCCATGTAGGATTATAAAAGCTACATCAAACTTTATCTTTCCAAATTTTGGAAGAGAAATGGAGAAATCGTTTTTATCGATTTCATATTCCACACCATCGGCATCTAAATAATACCATTTATTGATATTGATAAAAATGGGATATACCTCATACTTCTTATCACATAAATTAGACTGGACAAAATCGGCGCTCTTTAACGACACCTCAGCCTCTTGGGTAAATCCACCCGTAATTAATGCAACACGTGTTTTCATAGTTGGTTTATCTATTTCACAAATATAATTTGCTAAGCCCGAAAAAACGAATAATTTTGCTTTATCTTACAGGCAAAAAGTTATATTACATAATTAAAGTATAATTGGTCTGGTTATTGAGTCAGAAATAAGAGTTACAGAGAAAAAAAACATGTCTAAATTTTTTCAATACTTAAAAACAAAAGCGTTCAGAAGAACGTTAATTGGTATAATAATTTTCATAGTAGCGTTTTTCTTAGCTATTTATTTTGGTTTAAGCCAATATACGAGACATGGAAATAAAATAATGCTCCCCGATACCAAAGGGATGAATATTACTGAAGCCAGCAAGACCCTAAAAGATAAAGGCCTTCGTGTTGAGATAGATTCTATCTATCAAATGGATGAACAACCTGGAAAAGTTATCGATCAGGATCCGGAGCCGGGTAGTGGTGTCAAGCGTAATAGAACTATTTATTTAACCATGATTACTCAAAGTGCACCCGAGGTGGAGTTTCCGGATATTGTGGATAAAAACCTCATTGAGGCCAGAGCAATTATCACCAACAACTCTCTCAAAATCGGGGATACAACGTACATTGCTGATATAGCACGAGATGTAATCTTAGAGGTTAAGTTTGGAGGACATTCCATAAAGCCAGGTACCTCCATCAAGAAAGGCTCCACTATAGACTTAGTTTTAGGTGATGGCCGCGGTCCAAATGAAATACACATCCCAAATTTATTAGGCTTAACTTTAAATGAAGCAAAATTCGCAATTACCGGATCCGGACTGGTATTGGGAGATGTTCACTATGAAGGAAGTGTTTTAGATAGTCTCAATGCCAAAGTAATTGAACAAGATCCAGCTATAGAAAAGAAGGTCGTATCCATAGGGTCTATCGTAAATCTCACTTTATCTGAGGATTAATATGGATATCAAATACATCACATAAATTACAGAAAACAGAAAATTGAAAGCGTTAAAGATAATCATATCTATTCTCGTTACACTCATAATTTTATCGGCCCTATCGTTTTATTTCATTTTACTTGCTCCGAACACGAAGGAAAAAACTATTCTCTTAATTCCTACCGAGGCAAATTATCAGCAGGTAATTGATAGTCTAGAAGCTGGTGACTTATTGATTAGGATTTCTAGCTTTAAATTTGCAGCAAAGCTATTGTCTTACGATAAAGAGATAAAAAGCGGGCGTTATTCCATTGACTCCAATTTAAATAACAAAGAGATTTTAAAACTACTAATTCGCGGAAAGCAAGAACCGATTCGATTCCAATTTCAAAACATCCGATTAAAGGAAGAGTTTGCAGGATTGGTGGGTCGAACTTTTGAAACAGATTCCTCATCATTTTCATCTTTGCTTTCCGATTCAACGGTCGCTCGGAATTATGGGTTTACAATCGAGGATTTTTATACGATGTTTATCCCTAATACATACGAAATATACTGGAACACCAAGGCGGAAAATTTACTAGAACGTTTCCATAAAGAATATCAGAGCTTCTGGAATCCTAGTAGATTGGCAAAGGCAGACAGTTTAGGATTTACAAAGGCTGAGGTAAGCATTTTAGCGTCTATAGTCCAAGGGGAAGCTATGCATCGAGATGAAATGCCTGCAATTGCAGGACTTTACATCAATCGGTTAAACCAAAAAATGCCCCTTCAAGCTGACCCTACAGTCATATTTGCACAACAGGATTTTTCTATTCGCCGGGTATTACATAAACATTTAGAGATTGAAAGCCCCTACAACACCTATAAGTTTAAAGGCTTGCCCCCAGGACCTATCAATATGCCAAGCATTGCTGCAATTGATGCTGTTTTAAATCACCAAAAACACGCCTACATTTACATGTGTGCAAAGGACGATTTTTCAGGTTACCACCTCTTTGCAGAAACATGGTCCGAACACTTAAAAAATGCTAGGAGGTTTCAACAAGCATTAGATTTACGCAATATTAAATAGTATCCCATGTATATTTATGAACACAAGATTCGAGTAAGATATGCAGAAACCGATCAAATGGGTTATGTGTATTATGGTAATTATGCTGCTTTTTACGAAGAAGCGAGAACAGCTATGTTAAGAAACACGGGAATCTCCTATAAGAAGCTTGAAGAAATGGGAATCATGCTTCCGGTGAGCGAACTTCAATGCAAATTCATCAAGCCAGCTCATTACGATGAACTTTTAACTATAAAAACGATTATAAAAAAGGCACCTGGTGTTAGTATATGCTTTGATTATGAAGTATATAACGAGAACAAGCAGCTCATCAATAAAGGAATGACTCAACTGGTTTTTGTGGATAAAGTTAGAAATAAACCTTGCCGCCCTCCTTCCATTTTTACAGAGAAAATGGCCACCTATTTTCAATATTAGGTTTTATTTGATGCTAACTAAGCAACAATATATTAGTATCTTAGCTACCTAATCACAAAAAGTAGAGTTGAGATTACTGTCAGCAGTATAACACACTGTCATACAATATTTCATGCAATAAAACAGTCGGCGCTAAATATTAATCTCATAAATATTGATAACTGAAATTAATGGATTTACTAAAAAAAAATACGAAGATTAGAAATATACTTCTTGTTTTAATCCTAGTGTGTACAGCCGTATTTTTTATAATTATAATCGGTTCATTTTTACGCTATAGAGATTTACAGAAGAAAATCTACAACGTCTATAATACATTGACCTATACAAGCAATGAATACAATGATATATACGCACTTTACAATGAATCAGAATACTACTTCAGGTTATTTTCAATTGACTTTGACCCGGCTAATTTAGAGCATTTCAAAGATAATCTTACAACCATAACCTTCATGTTAGACTCCTTAACTAGTCAAACAAACCTGCAAGGTGACCTACCTAAGCCCTTACAGTTAAGCTTATTGGAGGAACGCGAGAAGTTAGTCAGTAGCTTCATTGAATTAAAACAACAAATATCCCATTTATTGGATTTATCTAAAGATTTAGATGCCTATACAGAGGAGGTAAAGCAAGGGAACCAACATTCAGCACAAGACCCCGTATCTGCGATCGACTCTACTATCAACACCAAAGATAAGTATGTAGTCATCAAACGTAAGCCCTTATTAAAGCGTCTTTTTAAAAACAAAGACGATACAATTAGGCTATCGGAAGTTGAAAAGGTCAAAGAACTATCTACAGAGATAACAAGGATTGAGCAAGAAAAATCAAATAGGATACTCAGAAATACAGAGCAAAAGTTAAACGAGCTTAGAAACTCATACGAAGAAATGCGTGCTACTGAAAACAAACTTTTGGCTTTAAACTTTGAGCAGCTCTACCAAATAGAAGAATTAATCAATTTTCTACAAACACAAGAACAAGAGTTAATTGCTTCTTACACCCAAAAAGAAGTTGATTCATTATTAAAAAAATCACAACAGTTTCGCCACCAAATTATCATAAGTGCGATGGTAATAATATTGATGCTTGCCATATTGATTTATTACCAATTTTACACCTCTTATTATCAGCAGAAATTAATGCAAGAAAAAGCCATAGCATCAAAAAAGGCAGAGGAGAAAGCAAATATATTGGCAGAAATAACCCATGAAATACGAACACCCATAAACTCATTAATTGGAGTAATTGATGTATTAAAAAGTAGCGAAAACACAATAAATGAAGATCAGGATAACTTACTGAACTCAGTTTATGTTAATATCCAAAAAACTTCACAAACGGTTGATGATATCTTAAACCTAAGTAAAATAGAACAAAACTCAGATCCGTTTATCACAAAATTTGATATCCATAGATTGGCAAAAGAGATTCATAAAATCCACCAATCACAAGCTTGGGTTAAAAACATTGATATTGATCTAAACTTTATTCAAAACTCACCACTATATATTAAAAGTGATGAATTTAGGATTAAACAAATCATCACAAACCTATTAACAAACGCAATAAAGTATTCGGGTCCAGATTCAAAAATCAAATACCGTGTTGAGGTAAAAGATGAGAAGTTATTTATAGAGATTAAAGATCAAGGGATAGGAATCAGCAGCAAAATTGGCGATGCGATATTCAACAAATTCTTTACAGCCGTTAAGGATCCAAGTCAATACAACAGTGTTGGACTTGGATTATATATTACAAACAAGCTAGTACAAAGCTTAAGTGGAAAAATCACCTATAAAAGTAAACTCAAACACGGCACCACTTTCACGGTAGAGATTCCTATAATCACTGAAATAGCGTTAAAAAGTGAAGTAATACCTGATAATAAAACTATAAAACAAGCGGCTGAAAATTTTAACTGGTTAATAGTTGATGACAATCAAATAAACCTCCTTTATATACAACAGCACTTCACTAAAAATACAAACATTAAATTAACCCACAGTGTTAAAGAGGCGCTATTGATCTTAAAAAACAACCCAGCAGATATCATCATTACCGATATAAATATGCCGTTAATGAGTGGAGGCACGCTATTAAAGAAAATAAGAAGCAGTGACACCTGGAAAGAAATCATTGTAATAGCTACATCAGCAGACTACGACCAGATTTTAAAAGTAGAAAAGCAAAAAGAGTTAAAATTTGATTTAAAACTAATAAAGCCTTTTACAAACGATTCTTTTTATAATATTATATTCAGAGGTATTGAAATGCGAAAAAATCAAATGAAAAATCAGTAGTCAAACTTTAAATCAATAAAAAACAATTTATTAGCTCATTATGAGTAGTTAATAATATTTTTTCGTACCTTTGCAGTCCTTGCAACGCAAGGAAAAAGGAGATTTAATGATTAATGAGTAAAAAACAAGAAGAACAAAAGGAATTGACGACGCAAAATGCGGAGCAATCTCAGGAGACTGCCACTACAGTAGTGAACAGCACTTCAGAGCAAAACACAACAGAAGCTGAAAAAGCTTCATCAAACGCTGAAACAGCGAATTCCCCTATCAAGTGGGCTACACCTGATGCGGATTTTGATTGGGACCTAGACGAAAGTTCCGTAGCAACTTATAGTGATGAAGAACGTAAAAAACTCGAAGAAGAGTACGGTAGCACATTCACTGAGGTTAACAAAGGAGAAATCGTTGAAGGTATCATTGTTACCTTTAACAACAAAGACGTAGTATTAAACATCGGTTACAAATCTGATGGTTTAGTGCCTTTAACGGAGTTTAAAGACATGCCAGATCTAAAAGTAGGCGATACAGTAGAAGTCTTTGTTGAAGAACAGGAAGATGCTAACGGTCAACTTGTTCTTTCGCGCAAACGTGCGAAAACTCAAAAATCTTGGGAAGATATTAACAAGGCTCTTGAAGAAGACACTATTATCACTGGATTTGTTAAGAGTAGAACAAAAGGTGGTTTAATTGTAGACATCAAAGGAGTTGAGGCATTCTTACCAGGTTCTCAAATTGATATTAAACCAATCCGTGACTACGATATCTACGTGGGTAAGACCATGGAATTCAAAGTAGTTAAGATTAACCACGAATACAAAAACGTTGTAGTTTCTCACAAAGTTCTAATCGAAGATGACTTAGAGCATCAAAAAGCTGAGATCGTCGCGAAACTTGAAAAAGGACAAGTACTTGAAGGTACAGTTAAAAACATTACTGACTTTGGAGTATTTATTGACCTTGGTGGCGTAGACGGACTACTACACATTACTGATATTTCTTGGGGTAGAATTGAGCATCCAAGAGAAGTTCTAGAGTTAGACCAAACTATTAACGTTGTGGTTCTAGACTTCGACGATGAGAAAAAGCGTATTGCTCTTGGATTGAAACAATTAACTGAACATCCTTGGGAATCTCTAGACACTGAACTTGCAATTGGTTCAAGAGTAAAAGGTAAGATTGTTACTGTGGCTGACTACGGTGCATTCTTAGAAATTATTCCTGGAGTAGAAGGATTAATCCACGTATCTGAAATGTCTTGGTCACAAAACCTACGTTCACCTTCAGAGTTTATCAAAGTTGGTGATGAAGTAGAAGCTGAGATATTAACTTTAGATAGAGACGACCGAAAAATGAGTCTAGGTATCAAGCAATTGACACCAGATCCATGGAAAAACATTGCTGAGCGTTACCCAGTAGGTAGCCAGCATAGTTCAATTGTCAAGAACATGACTAACTTCGGTATCTTCGTAGAACTTGAAGAAGGAATTGATGGTTTAATCCACATTTCTGACTTATCATGGTCTAAGAAAATCAACCACCCTAACGAATTCACAAAAGTAGGTGAAACACTAGATGTAGTTGTATTAGAGGTTGACGAAGAAAACAGAAAAC
>DXEZ01000031.1 GCA_019114715.1 Candidatus Sphingobacterium stercoripullorum
AGATATGGTGGTCCGGTCGCCTGGGAGGATTAACCTCATAGGTGAGCATACCGATTACAACAAAGGGCTGGTACTGCCTGCAGCAATTAATAGGTATGTTTACCTGGGGCTGGGAGAAAGAGAAGATGATCAAGTGTTTCTATATGCGGAGAAATATAAGGAGAGGCTACAGGTAGATTTAGGTGCTTTGGAGCGTTCCAGGACGCATTGGGCTAATTATATTTTAGGGGTGATCGCCCAGTTTAAAAACAAGGGGCACTCGGTGGGTGGACTCAACATATGTATCATGGGTGATATTCCCGATGGGGCAGGACTGTCCTCTTCGGCCGCTTTAGAGTGCGCCACAGCTTACGCTATTAATGCACTTTTTAATCACCAATTAGTGCGTAAAGAGCTGGCTTTTATAGGCCAGAGAGCGGAGCATGAGTATGTTGGAGTGAATTGTGGTATCATGGATCAGTTTTCTTCCATATTGGGCAAGAAAGATCAGGCTATTTTATTGGACTGTAAAACTATCACCTATAATTATGTGCCTTTGGAAACACCAGGTTATGAAATTCTGTTGCTAGATACTGGGGTGAAACACGCTTTGGCAAGCTCGGCCTATAACGATAGGCAGGCGTCTTGCCAGCAAGGCGTGTCCTGGGTGGAGGAAAGATATCCTCAGGTGGATTCCCTGCGCGATATATCGCTAGCTCAGCTGAGGGAGTGTGTCTACGAGAAAGATCACGCTATATACCAAAAATGCAAATATGTCGTTCAGGAAAACCTGCGCGTTGAGAGAGCAGCCGCAGCTTTAAAAAATAGAGACGTCAAAAGCTTAGGAGATATTCTATTTACGGCGCACTGGGCTTTAAGTAAGGAGTATGAGGTGAGCTGCCGGGAGCTGGACTTTTTAGTGGGTTTTGCAGAGGACAGCCCAAAGGTGGCGGGTAGCAGAATGATGGGTGGAGGCTTTGGTGGATGCACAATTAATCTAGTTGAAAGTGGGTGTGCCGAAGAATTCGCAAGGGAGGCTGCTGCGCTTTATGAAAAAGAATTTAATAGAGAACTTACATCCATGCAAGTTGAAATTGTGGATGGAACCGAAATTATATAAAATTAAATAATATGAAAATTAGAAACCTAGTAGGCTTTTTATTGGTGGGAAGTGTCGCTACCCTTAGTATAGGGTGCCAGAACTTTCCTAAAGAAAATCAGGAGCAGGAGCAATCTATGCGCATTGATCAAGAGGCGTTTGCCTCGATTATCGACGGTAAGGAAATCGAGCTGTATACCTTGAGCAATGATTTAGGGACCAAGGTGTACCTTACTAATTACGGAGCACGAGTGGTGGGGCTTGAAGTTTCAGATAAGGAAGGAAATCCAGTGGATGTCGTTTTAGGTTTTAATAAAGCTGATGATTATAATAATCCCAAAGAGCCGTATTACGGTGCTATAGTCGGTCCGTATGGGAATCGTATTGCCAATGCTAGCTTTGCTTTAGATGATACGACCTATGAACTAGTAGCGAATGATGGAGAAAATACTTTGCATGGAGGAGATAAGGGGCTGCATTTTATAGGCTGGGATGCAGAGCAAAAGGACAACCGGGTTACTTTTACTTATTTACATGCCGATGGGCAGGAGGGATTCCCAGGGAATGTGGAGATGAAGGTGACTTATACCCTAGAGGATGATAATAGCCTGGTGATTGATTATGAGGCTGAAACAGATAAAAACACGGTGCTTAACTTAACCAATCACGCCTATTTTAATTTAAATGGTGAAGGGTCTGGAAGCATTGAGAACCATATTTTACAAATTTTCGCTGAGCAATATACGCCAGTAAATAACAACCTAATTCCTACAGGAGAGCTGGAGGATTTAGCCGGTACGCCGCTTGATTTCTCATCGCCTAAAACAATTGGTCAGGACATCAAGCAGGATCACCCTCAATTAGAATACGGTAAAGGATACGATCATAACTTTGTGCTAAGTGGCAAGAAGGTTGGTGAGCTAAATCACGCCGCTCGATTAATTGGTGATCAATCGGGAATAGTTATGGATGTTTATACTAAAGAGCCCGGAGTGCAGTTTTATAGCGGCAACTTTATGAACGAGCATACGGTATTAAAAAGTGGTGCTAAAGATTCTTTTAGGACGGCCCTTTGCTTAGAGACACAACATTACCCCGACTCACCAAACCATGCGGAGTTTCCTTCTACCGAGCTGAAGGTAGGAGATAAATATAGAACCACTACGGTCTACGCTTTTAGTACAGAGCAGTAGTTTTTAAATTAGTGATTTGATTTCTGGTTTACACTTGCGGATTGCAGTTTGAAAACCCAATCAGTAAGCCGGTATAGAAAACAAAGAAGTAATACCCGAAAAACAGGTATTACCTCTTTGTCCTTAGGATCTTACGGCAAGCACCTTATTGTTAGAAAGGTAGATCTTCCTTGCATAGCTCGTAGCGTTTGTTTTAAACACCTCTGGATCTAGATAGTAATTAGAGAGCTCAAATGCTCTTCTTAATGCCTCTAGGAATACTCCTCTGCTCGATGTCCATCCGCGATTACCCACCTCATTGTTGAAGATTTCAATGAGCTCAGTTACTGGCTTCCCTTGAAGCCTGTGTAAGTACTTGAAGTAGCTCTGGATAGTTTGATTGTGTGATTTCATAACAATAACAATTAAAAGTGAAACAATTATTATTGTATTTCGAGAAATAAGCGCTTTTTACGTTTATTTTGGATGGATTATCCCGTATTGTTTTACCACCGTGGTGTCTGCACTCGGTTGGTATTACTTATTGTAATTCGAAATACTGCACGCAATTTACCTGTACTTTTTCATTTTACATAATTTTTGACAAACTATCCAGGTTAGCGATGATTTAGGGCTGTTCTTTTAAGAATTCCACTAGTGGATGAATGAACCTATCGAACACTTCGATGTGTGGCATATGACCTACGTTGTCCAGTTCAACAAGCTTCGAATTGGCAATCTTCTTTTGCGTTTCCTTCCCCAGAATTTGGTACTGCCCCATTTTTGCGGCAAGTGCTTTGTCTTGTACATCATTTTTACCGATTGTTGTGCGGTCTCTGGTGCCAATAATCAGTAGAGTAGGGCATTTTATATGTTGAAATTCATAAACCACGGGCTGCGTGAATATCATATCCATTGTTAGTGCATTCACTAGTGCTACTTGTGGATACTGAGGGTCTTTTATCCAGCCAGTTAATAAGTACACCCATTCATCGTACTCGGGCTTCCATTTATTATCGTAGTAAAATTCCAGTTGATATTGCTTGGCTGATTCATAAGTCACCTTTAGCTCATTTTGATATATTTGATCAATCGTCGTGTAGGTGGCAACCACTTTCCAGTCCTCAAGGCCAATTGGGTTTTCTAGGATGAGTTTTTCCACTAATTGGGGAAACATTAAAGTAAATCGGGTGGCTAGCATACCGCCCATAGAATGACCTAAAAGCAAAGTGCTATTTAGCTCAAGCTTTTCTAGTAGGGACTTTGTGTTTTCGGCAAGCTGCTGGAAGGAGTACTGGTAGTCGGTGGGCTTGGAGGATTTACCAAATCCAATTTGATCTGGTACAATTACTCGGAACCCCTCTTTGGTGAGCGCTTCTATGGTGGTTTTCCAATAAGCGCCATTAAAGTTTTTACCGTGTAGCAAGGTGACAGTCTTCCCATTGGGCTTCTCTGGGTGTATATCCATGTAGGCCATCTTTAAGTCTTGATTTTGACTTGTCAAATCAAGAAAGTGAACCTCAAAAGGGTACTGGTAATTGGAGA
>DXEZ01000279.1 GCA_019114715.1 Candidatus Sphingobacterium stercoripullorum
TTTCACCGTGGATGACAATTGGTGAATTCATTCCATTTTTGATAATACAAGGCAAGGCACTTCGGTATTCTGAGAAAAATAAAGAATCGGTAAGAGGAGGATAGAGCTTTCCTAAACCCTCCCCTTTAGAGCCGTGGCAGTTTTCGCAATGTTGAATGTATAATTTTTGACCATTCACTGCGTACTGTGCGGTTTTAATCGATACTTTATTGCCTTGTTGACAAGAGCCAATTAGGGTAATAAATCCGAATAAAACAAGCAGGACAATACCGATTCTACCGTTGTTCATGGTTATTCATTAAGTAATACCTTGATGTCCTCTTGTAGTAGTGCGACCTGCTCTTTTTCCGTACCATCGTAAGCACCTCTGATTCTTTTCTCTTTATCAATTAATAACAAATACCCTTGATGATCGTAACCACCTGGTGCATTTTCATCTTCCTGGGTATAGACCATGTACATGTCTGCAAGACCATAGACTTCTTTTTTTGATCCCGTTACAAACTGCCATCTATCGTCGTTCACCCCCAGCTTATTCGCGTATTCCTTCAGTACACTTGGTGAGTCGTACTTGAAATCAATGCTGTGGGATAAGAAGCTGATACTGGGTTCATCTTTAAACTCTTGATACAATTCTAGCATATTGCGCTGCATGGTAGGGCAGATGCTTGGACAGTGGGTGAAGAAAAAATTAGCGATATAAATTTTATCATTGAATCTCTCCTGAGTAATTAAAACACTGTCTTGATTTAATAAAGAAAAGTCAGGAATGGTGTGGTAAATAGTATCCACTGTGGTTGTCCCATTTTCCTGTTTCTCTACTGGCGTTCTCTCCCCGTATATGGGTAATTGTTTTGTTTCTTGATTACAAGCAACAAAAAACAATAGGCTAAATGCTAAAAAATGAAAAATCCTCATGTCTATTTTTATTGAAAAGTATGTAAGTTTTTATCTTTCTGTTCACTCACTTTATGGAAAAACTCTCTCAGTTCCGAAATCTTTTTCATTTCTGACTCCTGGTAGTCGTTGTCCAAGCTATCAGGTGCATATTCTCGCATCCAAACCATCATGCGGTCATTTGCTTCCTCCAAGTCGCTTTTCAGCTGCGTTAACTCCTTGGTGATCTCGGCGGTATCTAGAGATTGATTTTCTGCGTAAATACTATCTAAGTTTGTAAGGATGCTATCAACTTTTAACGCAGCCTTATCAAAACCTGGAATCATAGGCATAATCTCATCGTGTACTTCAATAACCTGAGGAGATAAATCGTGCTGCTCTTGGTTGTCGGCGTTTTGACAACTAAATAAAACAAACGCACCTAGTAGACTTAAAATTTTTGTTGTATTCATAATTCAATATTTGTGTAAATTATAATTCAATTTGCTGGTAATTAAGATCTCTTATGTAAAATTCACAAATGGCTTCTGCACAAAGTTCTTTGTTTTTATCATAAATCGGAATTTTATAGGTATCAATTACTTTACCTTCTTTCTTTATTGTGTTGAGTAAATGTTCTACTTGATCGTTTGAAATTTGAACTTTCAACTCCAAAGAGCTCCGGGCAGGCAACACGTAGTTTATTTGAGCTGACTTCAACCAAGTAATGACTTTAGGAAATCCTTTTTTTCGTAACAAGCTCCCAAACAATATGGGGAAAATCGGGTCTGCTGCTGCGAAAATTGTTCCTCCAAATATAGTCTTGTTGGAGTTGATGTTTAGTAGACTTTTATTGATCTTAATTTCAATCTCTTGAAAGTCTTGGCTTATGTGTTTTACCCAAATTCTCTGAAAAAAGAATGGAGGATAAAACCGTAAAATCCATTTCAGTGTTCCGCTGGAGACTTTCATATTTTCAAAAATACAATTATTATTTAAATACTTTAAAATTGAGCCTATGGTCTTGCTTATTAATCGGCTTTATACGGGATGATGAAGGAGAGACGCCTTGGTTTTTACTACTTGCTGTATGAAGATTTTGGACCCAAGTTGGGCTGTTGAAGTATCATTTTAGAGGGGAAGAAATCATTCTATTGAAAATAAAATGACGCGAACTTGGAGTTATGAGAAGCGGGGTCACGCTCTGAATGATGAAAAGAGCTACGTCGTTTTGAATAGCAATTCGAGTTTCTTATTCGATTAAAGTGCGACATTCTGGTGTATCTTTTGCGATATTAGTGTACTTGCATTATTTATTATCGCAATTTTGTTGCTGCTATTGTCTATGACCATATCACAAGAGTTTTTGAATGGTAGCAAGTATTTCTTAAAAGCTGGAATCACGTGGTTAATCCACTTATATAAAACGTCTTCTTCGCTATAGCCTCTTTCAATAAAGTCTCTTTCTATGCGTCTTTTTAATGCAACTGACTCTTCTGCATCTATAAACACACTGTAGTCGATTAACTCTTTTACTTCTTGGTAATGGAATATAAATAGGCCCTCTACAACAAGCACGGGAGCTGGCTTAATGGTAAAAGTTTTCGGTTTGATCTTGGGATTGTTAAAGGTGTACTCCGTTTTTAAGACAGTTTCACCTTGTAAAAGTTTTTGGATATCCTTATAGAACATGTCGCGATCTATGGCTGTTGGTAGATCGAAGTTATACAGTCGGTTTTCCTCCTGAGTTTTTGTGTTTGCCGGTATATAATAATCATCTTGAGAAATGACCGTTATTTGATCTTCATTAAAAAGACTCTTCAACTTCTGCAATAGCAAGGTTTTTCCTGACCCGCTGCTGCCTGCAATTCCTACAACAAATGATTTCTGCATGATATGGAATTAAAAGTCCAAAGGTAATCCGTAGTTTATTTCAATTGGAAAGCGCTGATCTAAAGCGCCGATCGAGTTTGCTGCGGATCGAGAGAGAACGACAATTGCACCTTGGGTCTTGGAGTTTTCTGTAAACCTTCCCACAACTTTCGCATAGGTTATGTTTTTTGTCATAGGGTTGGTGATTTTTAAAATAGTGCCTATTGGTGCAGTTTTATGCAGGGCTAAATTGCTCTTGCCTTTGGATGTCAAATCTTCTATCCAAACACCGATTCCTTTTTCTGACTTTTCTCGAATGCCGTACCTATTGGTTTTGAAGTCACTTAAATCTATTGCGTCTGGTGAGGCGTTGAGCTCCTCTAACTCTTTAAGGGCTTCCAGCTCTTTGGCTTTTTCTGGATCAGGAACTGGCCCGTTTGGTATTTTTAGTATTTGATTTTCCTGGATGTTCTCGGACTGGAGTTTATTGTAACGAATGATATCCTCGACTTTGAGATCGAAACGCTTAGAAATTGCGTATAGGGTTTCCCTTTTTCCGACTTTATATTCCGTCGCTAGCTCTGGCATATTGCTGTTAGTCGTTGGTGCTTTTTTAGAGGCAGTCTCTTGAGTTTTCTTTGGTGAATCTTCTGGAATTGGTTTTGGGGTGGGAGCAGCACCTTTTGGAACCTTAATAAGATCATCTACCCTTAGGTTCTTTTTGTTGTTGGCTTCCATGATTAACTTCACGGGAACCTTATAGGTTCTAGAAAGGTGGTAATAAGTATCCTTGGGGTCGATCTTGTGAATTATGTATTGCTGTCCATCTACTACTTCCACTCCGATGGAGTCTAGAGAATTGTTAGCTTTATTTATTGGGGATTCTGCTGAGGCTTTTCCACTCAATACCATAAAGCATGAGGTTAAGCCTAAAATATATATATGTTGATTAATTTTTTTGAACATTTAACTACTCTTTGTAAAACTTTCTTTACTAAATTCCTGCAATTATAATAAATATGTTATCAGCTTTCTTTGATTCTCTGACAAAAAAAACAATCGATGGTTTATTTGAAAATAGGGCTGTAACAATATTTTTGTCAATCCTTCTAGTATTGCTGTCTCGTAAATAGTTTTTACTCCCTTCTTAACTTCAATATGTAAGTCGTAAGAACCATTTTTATGTTTGTGAAAACACGATACCTCTAATTCATCATATTTGCTCTTCCAGACTGGATCTCCCTGATTGGTAGAGCTATGCCCCCGGTTCATTTCAGGTGTAATAATGTGGTTGTTATCTGGAGTTAGGTGTTCCTTTGAGATGGTCAGCTCTTTGGAGTTTACATCGAAATAAGAAAAGCTGTTTGATAGATGAAAACCTACTTGCTGTACAAGGACCTGGTTCCCTCTTACTTCTAGTGGAATAATTCCTGGGTGGGTATATGCTTTGCTGCCATTAAAGGGGACGCACTTGAGCCCCGGATCCATGGGGCTGTTTTGCCCAGTCCGTTTCAATAAAACATAATCGGGAGTGATCGCAAATAATGTCCACTCTTTCTCAGTCTCTTGAATAGAATAAAATTGATGCCCTGAAAAATTTAAAATGTCAACTTTAGCCTCAGGTGCAGATTCGCTTCTTGTTTCTATTGCTAAAAGTTCATTCTTATAATTTACTTCAATTCTCCATATTTTATTAGGGAATTCTTTTTCAAAGGCTTTTTTAATCGTATATTTAAACATTAAAAATTATTTAATTCCTAAGTAATATACGGCTTATGCGCACATGTCTTCTTTGCAA
>DXEZ01000280.1 GCA_019114715.1 Candidatus Sphingobacterium stercoripullorum
ATGCAAACTAAACAACGACCAATCTATATTGTAAAAGAGAAAAAGTAGGAGGGAAGTAGGGTGCAATATCTATCATCCAAATATCAACGGTTAATTAACCTTGAGTTAGATGGACAAATCCTTTATGAAATAGCGTTTGCCTTTTACTTTGTGATTGCTTTTCTTCAAACCTCAACCTATACTTTTTATTTTCCTGGTAACCTTCTACATCAAATTGCTTTTATTCCATTAGCGATCGTTTTGTTTAAGATTATCTTTTTTGATTCAAATACAATAAGAAAAATAACGGTTAATCTTTTAGTCCTTGCTATTCTATTCATTACTTGGCGGACATCAGGTGAGTTTATCCTCTTTCCAATGGGGATTTTTGTTTTAGGTGCTAGAAATGTAGATTTTAAGAAAATCATTTACTTATATTTAGTGTTAGGAACGATCCTTCTCTCGTTTGTCTTTTTTACTTCTCTAATCGGTTTAACAAAGAATCTGATTTTCCATCGCGGAATTCACACATTAAGACGGGCATTTGGAATTATTTACCCAACTGATTTTGCTGCCCATATTCTCTATCTAGTATTGGCATATTGTTATCTTTACTTCAATAAACTTTCGTGGAAGAGTTATACAGTATTTGTACTATTAGCAATCTTCCTCATTAAGTTTTGTGATGCACGTTTGAATGCCTATGCTTTGATTTTGGTAATTCCAGTAATGATGATCGGACAACGGGCACAAAAAAGATATATTGTTTCAAGATCGATTGCTATCTTTTACTGGATTTTACCAGTTTTAGCAGCTTATGTTACAGTTTTCCTTTCGTATCTGTATGCACCTGGACACAAGTTATTTGAACAAATGAATAGTTTATTGTCTGGTCGGCTATTTTATAGTCACGAAGCTATAAAAAAATATGGCTTTAGTCTTTTTGGTCAGCATATTCATGAAAATGGTCTAGGTGCTGTTGGTGGGATAAAAAATGCAGCTGCTGAGGGAGCAAACTATTTTTATATTGACTCAGCATTTATTCGTTTATTCGTTATCTATGGAGTAGTGATAGCTTTAGTGGTTATTATTACTATGACTATTGTTTCCTGGCAATCGATTAAACAAAGTGAATTTGCTTTAGCAAGCATTATGGTTATTGTAACGATTAGCGCAATTGTGGAACAACGTCTGTTAGATTTCGGCTACGATCCGTTTTTAATTGCTATTTTTGCGCAATGTTATTTTTCAAACAAATTGATATCGGAGGAGAAAAATGAAAAACGTAACTTTAAATAATTTAATGAAAAAATACGGGAAACCAGTTTTAGTTGTTCTTATTTTTGCTATCCTCGGTGCTTTAGTAATGGGAGTAGATGCTAAAAAGAAAAAATCAACTACCTATACCGCTAGTCGCCAAATTGTAATTTCTCACAATATTCCTCAAGAAATGCGGACAATGTCAAGTGGTGCTAATATTTCAATTGTTGGTGAAGATAATAATATGATGCCAACCTATAAGGATATTGCTGAAAATGGAACCATTGCTCAAAAAGCACGAAAGCATTTATCTAAGTCAATGAAGAAAAAATACTCAACAGATGATATTAAGAGTGCCATTGATGCTAAAATTTCACAACAATCGTTAGTGATGGAGTTAAAGGCAAAAACATCGTCTAGGGAAGCATCTGTAAAGATTGTTAACGCAACTGCAAAGGCAATGAAGGAAGAATTACCACAGCTACAACCGGGCTCGGGAAAGGTAACCCTTTTGCAAAAAGCAACCGTTAATAATACCGATAGTAAAACAACTCCTAGCACGAAAAAGTATGTAGTTGTTGGTTTTGCTTTAGGCGCATTGCTGGGATTAATTATTGAATTTGTTGTTTTTACAGTTAAGAATTTTGGACATAAAGAGTAGAAAAATGAAAAAAGTAGTTTTTACGGTTGCTGACTATGGAAAGGGCAATGATGCAGGACCAAAGGCAAAAAGAGATGTGGATTATTATTTATCACAATCTGGCTTTGAAGTAATTCATCAGCAATTAAACAACAAATCTAAGTTAGATAAAATTAAAACAGCATATTGGGTAATTCCGCGTCTATTTAACAATGTAGAAAAGTTTGATGAGCTATTTTTCCAGTATCCAACTTATTCTAGCTATGTGATGAAAAGACTTATAAATAAAATGCGTTCAAAAAGTAAGAAGCTGTTCTTCATTATTCATGATGTTGAATCGCTTCGCCTTTTTCAAAATGACCAAAACTATTGGGATGGTGAACGAGCACTTTTTAACGCTACTGATGGCTTGATAGTTCATAATCATAAAATGAAACGATGGCTACAGGAAAATGGTGTTACTGTTCCAATGGTAGAATTAGGAATTTTTGATTACAACAATCCTCAAAAAATAAACCAAAATTCAGAATATGATAGAACAATATGCTTTGCTGGGAACTTAGCAAAGTCCAAGTTTCTTGATAAAATAAGTTTACAAGCTGGAAAATTAGAAATCTTTGGTTCATATCCAAGCGAACACTATTTAAAAGGCGTTACTTATCATGGTCAAATGAGTCCAGATGAATTACCGAAGAAACTTACTCAGAATTTCGGGCTAGTCTGGGATGGCGATCAATTAGATACTTGTAGTGGGAAGTTTGGTAATTATATGCGCTATAATAATCCGCACAAAGTTTCCCTTTACTTAAGCAGTGGACAGCC
>DXEZ01000281.1 GCA_019114715.1 Candidatus Sphingobacterium stercoripullorum
ATACAGTCGCCTGCTCGTTAAGCATAACAGGGTGGCGAAGCTCCATTTGGTATTTGGTGTAAATTGGGCTACCTGAATAAATCGCCTCGTTCATAGGATCCCCAGAACCGGTAGTTTCTGGAATAAGCACCCCGTTGGCGTAACCACGCATAGCGATGATCTCCGATCCTTGCAAGAAGTCAAAGCCCTGCATTCCATCACCTCCAAGCTTAAAGCGCTCGAAAGTGGATGTTTCAGTTCTGTTGGTGTAGTTCCCTAAATAACCGAACTGTGCCTGAGTTTTCAATACTAACTTTCCTGCAATGGTAGTGAACCACTGGGAATCGAATTTCCATTTGTGGTACTCGGTCCACTTATAACGTACATGATCGGGATCCGTCTTGTAGTTGATATCGTTCCATGCAGAATACGGCGGCGTTAATTGCACCGTAAGGCGGATATGAGATCCAGAAGTCGGATACAGCGGCATATCTACCGAGTTCCTACTAATTTCTTGTGTAAAGTTGATGTTGTACGATGTTCCATCTGAGAAGCGGAAGTAGTTCGCATAGTTCTGCAACTTGTAGCGCTGGAAAGATAAAGAGCTATTCACTTGGAAATAGCGGTCTGGCCACTGCAATCTCTTACCTAAGGTTAGAGTAACACCAGTCATCCAAATTCTACTTAGCTCCGAGTCTGCTACCAATTGCCTACCGGTATACCAATCGAATCCACCGTAGGAGGAGTTCGACGTGTAAGCACTTACGCCAAAGTAAATCGGCTTTTTACCACCTAACCACGGCTCTGAGAAAGAGAAGCTATAGGATTGGTAGCGCTTACCAGAGGTCTGCCCTCTTAAGCTTAACTTCTGACCGTCTCCACGTGGAAGCGGCTTCCAGGCATCTTTCTTAAAGAAGTTTTGCGTGGAAAAGTTGTTGAATACTAGACCTAAGGTACCGATAACAGAACCTGCACCATAACCCCCTGAGAGTTCCACCTGATCCGATGGCTTTTCTACTACATTATAAACAATGTCTGTGGTTCCCTCTTCATGATCCATCGAGGAAGGAGGGATATCGGGTGCAATCTGCTGCTCATCGAACATGCCCAGCTGAGAAATCTCTCGAACACTCTGCATGACGAGCTCTCTGGAGTATTTTTGCCCAGGTTTAGTATAAATAGAGCGTAAAACAACCCTATCGTTGGTAATGTCGTTCCCTTTAACAATCACATTGTTGATGGTATACTGCTTACCTTCGTAAAGCTGAATTTCTAAGTCTATAGTGTCGTTGTAAATTCTTTGAGTGACGGGAGCTACGTTGAAAGTCAAGTAGCCGTCGTTTTGGTATAAAGATGATATATCGTCACTGCTCCTTGTAGGTCCTTGCAACCTCGCTAGCAACTTTTCTTCGCTGTAAACATCACCTTTTTCAATACCTAAGATCATCGCTAATACCGAGTCGGTGTATTTGGAGTTCCCCGACCATTTAATATCACCCACGTAGTAGCGTGGACCTTCGTATAAATCGATGTCTATATCGACTCGCTTTTCGTTGTAGCGGTAAATGGAGTCTTCAATAATCTCTGCATCGCGGTACCCTTTATCATGTAGTGTGGCAATTAATTTTTCTTTAGCCTCTTCGTATTTCTCATCGGTGTACTTTCCAGGGCCGAAGATTCTGAACCACCTTTTTGGGCGTACCCCTTTTAAGTATTTTGTTAACTTTTTCTCTGAGAACTCCTCGTTCCCTTTAAAGTTAACCTTTCTTACTTTAAACCTCTTTTTTCTATCCACCTCTACTTTTAAAGCCTCGTGGTTTTCCTCCGAAGAATCTTTCACGGTATTGACTTTAATTTCTGGGTATAGGTAGGATTTTTCTCTCAGGTAAGAACGGATGGTTTGAATGGTCGTTTGGATCAAGTTTTCGTTGACAATCTTACCTGTTCCAGTCTGCAGCCTTTTTTGCACATCCTCTGTTTGTCCCTTTTTAAGGCCTTGGATGTCAATCGAGCTTAGCCTAGGCATTTCAACAACCCGTATTTCCAGGTAAATATCCTCATCTTCTATCCGCGTGGCATACAGCTGGACATCCTCAAAAAGGTTCTGCTCCATGAGCCGTGTAATTACAGCAGCAGTCGCCTCACTAGGGACCTCAATACGCTGTCCGACATTTAAACGGGAAATGGTGAGCAACACTTCGGTGTCGAGGTGCTGCGTTCCTTGAATCTGTACATCGGCAATGCGATAATATTTTGGATTCAGGTAACTGAAATCATCCGGGTCATTTAAATTTATGCCACCAGGTTTAATCTGCGCCCAGCTACTTGACAGGGCTATTGCGCTAAACAAAAATATGAGTGATACTATTCGCTTCATCTACTAGTCCTTCTTAGGGGATAAAAGTACGTCAAACTGTTGTTAATTTATGTTAAACAACACGCTACTAGAATAAATAAATTAAAATTCAATCGCAAAGGTAATAGAATAATTACAATTGTTCGCTAATCTTTCCAAATCTTCTTTCCCTTTGCTGATATTCCAGGATACTTTCATAGAGGT
Source organism: Candidatus Sphingobacterium stercoripullorum (assembly GCA_019114715.1). GTDB lineage: Bacteria > Bacteroidota > Bacteroidia > Sphingobacteriales > Sphingobacteriaceae > Sphingobacterium > Sphingobacterium stercoripullorum. The sequence goes on from DXEZ01000281.1 coordinate 2,540, forward strand.
GTTCCCTATGAAACTCTGGCCACATGATATCTAAAAATACCATTTCCGTATAAGCCATCTGCCAGAGCATGAAATTGCTGATCCGTTGCTCCCCTCCGGTACGAATTAATAAGTCTGGGTCGGGAATGAAATGGGTATCTAGCTCCTGTTGTACGATCTGCTCATTGATATCATCTATCCTTAGCTCGCCTTGTTTTACTTTCTCTGCTAAGCGGCGAGTAACATTCACTAGTTCCTTCCTAGAACCGTAACTCAGAGCTAGCGTTAATGTACAAGTCGTGTAATGGCTGGTTTCCTCCATGGCTTCTTGCAGCTTGTTGTAGCAGCGTTTTGGAAGTTGTGATAGGTCACCAATGGCATGGAGTTTAACTTGGTTTTTATGGAATGTAGG
>DXEZ01000282.1 GCA_019114715.1 Candidatus Sphingobacterium stercoripullorum
ACCACCTTGTCGTTATGAATAATTAGGGTATTTGCTGTACCTAAATCAATTGCAATTTCTTGTGTAAACCAATTAAATAATCCCATGAAGAGTTTTGTCTCAGTGTCTTAAAAATTTATGCAAACCTAATGAAAAAAAATGGTTTATAGAATCAATGATAGCAAAATATTCTGCTTGATTGTTTCCTTTTTTCCATTTTCATTTTAAAGATAGGTCACGTTAATGTAATAATTAAATGTGTCAATTAACAGCTTATCTTTATGTATGTTGTTCCAAGGTAATTTTTGAAATTCCTGGGTTAAATTTATCTTTTGAAATTCAGTTTCTCTTATTCCTAAATGAATAGGCATTTCGAAGTTCTCGACTTCGCTATTCCACCGCGCCTCGGCAGTGCCATCCTTTAAAAGGTTCAGCTCTAGAGTAGGAATGTCCTTTTGGAGAACGTACTGCTCAAAGAAAGGCGCTAAATTCATCTTAGTCTTAGCAATGATGTAGTCTACAACATCGTCATAATCTACAGTTTGATGCCTGAAATCTACATTTAGTCCAGTTAAAATATTTCTCCATAGCGTATCATCTGCTATTATTCTTCGCAACTGATTTAGCATCACCCCGCCCTTGAGGTACATGTCGCCTGAGCCGCTGTAGTTTACACCTAAAGGCCCGCGAAGGGGACGGTCATTCAATATGCCTCTTCTGTTTCCATAGATGTACTCTTGGCCTGCCTTTTTGCCGTAGAAATACTCTATGTATAGGGCTTCAGAGTAGTTTGTGAAGCTTTCGTGGATCCACATATCTCCAATGTCCTTAGCAGTGATGTTATTTCCAAACCATTCGTGACCCGATTCATGGATGATGATGAAATCCCATTTTTTACCCCAGCCTGATCCTGAGTTATCTCTGCCTAGATAGCCGTTTAAATACTTGTTTCCGTATGCTATAGCACTTTGGTGTTCCATCCCCAAATGTGGGGTCTCCACTATTTTATAACCGTCTTGATAAAATGGATAGGGGCCAAACCAATGTTCGAAGGCCTCCAGCATGGTTATCACGTTCGTTTTGAGGTGTTCAATTTTATTTTGGTTTTCCTTCAGCGGATAATAGTCTATTTCTAAAGGACCATCTATGCCTTGGTATTGTTCCTGAAAGTGTGCATAATCGCCAATGTTTAAGGCCACATTATAATTGTTTATTGGGTTTTTTATTTCCCAGTAATATTTCGTGGTTTTATCGTTAGGCTTCTCAGTTTTTAGAAGCTTTCCATTAGAAATGTTTTGTAAAGGATCCGGAACGGTCACAGTTAAGAGCATGCTATCTACCTCATCGGATTGATGATCTTTATTGGGCCACCATGCCGATGCACCTAAACCCTGACACGCTGTAGCAATAAAGTCTATTCCATTATTATCTTTGCCCCAAATAAAACCCCCATCCCAAGGTGCATTTTTAGCTACTATAGGTGTGCCTGAGAAGTAGACTGTAAATGAATCGATTGAAGACTTGGTGATGGTGCTTGGGAATTTGATAAATACAGCGTTATACTCTCTTTCATAAGGTAGTAGGTTGCCTTTGTAAATTATAGAATCCACCAGTAAGTTGTCAAATAAATCAAACTGAAGCTTTCCGAAATCCTTTTCCGCTTTAAATAGAAATTGATTGCTTCCCTTGATTGTTTTCTCCTCTGGAAAGACCTCGATATCTAAATGGTAGTGCTTAATGTCATAACAAGTTCTTAAAGGGCTTAGTGCACCTCTTAAAGTATCTGCACGAGTAAACTCAGGAATGCCGTCCTCGTAAAGTTGCCCAAAGCTTAGTGTATGATTAATCAACACAAAAAGCACTAGCAAAAAGGATGTTTTAAAATGCTTTTTCATGAGCCAGAAACTATTTTTTATTTTTAAAATACTGTGTTATTTCGTCTAAGGTTTTAGCATTTAAACATCCTTTAGCTTCCAGGCCTCCTTTTCTAGCCACCTGCACGCCGTACTCCATGTCCAGTAAGCCCTCTTTTATGTGCGCATCGGGATTGATCGATAGCAATACACCTTGTTCAATTGCATACTGATGGTGTCTCCAGTCTAAATCTAGCCGCAATGGGTTCGCATTTATCTCTATCGTCACACCGTTTGCTTTACACGCATCGATAACTTTTTTGAAGTCTATGGGGTAACCCGGGCGGCTTAATAAAAGACGTCCAGTGGGGTGCCCCAGTATGGTGGTGTAGGGGTTTTCTATGGCTTTTATCAGTCGTTCTGTAGCTCTTTCCTCATCCATCCCTAAGGTTCTATGAATGGAAGCAACTACGTAATCAAATCCTGCTAAAATTTCACTAGGGTAATCTAAGCTGCCGTCTTCTAAGATGTCGGACTCTGTCCCTTTAAATATTTTAAAAGGTGCTAGCTCCTTATTTAATAGATCTATTTCTTCCCATTGTTGCTGGACCTTTTCTATGGAAAGCCCGCCAGCATAGTGTGCAGCAGGGGAGTGGTCCGCAATGCCGAAGTATTCGAGCTTTAAATTGTCTCTGCAATATAAAGCCATATCCTTTAAGGTGTCCTTACCGTCACTGTATGTTGAGTGGTTATGAAGGCTTCCTTTTAAATCAGATACCGTGATTAAATTTGGAATTTGATTGTTTTTCGCTTTTTCAACTTCATGTGTCCCCTCTCGTAGTTCCGGCGGAATAAAGCTGAGGCCCAAAGATTGATAGATTTCCTGCTCACTTGGTAAGCTCGGTAGGGGGCTCGTTAATTTCTGGACATGGCTATCTGAGCCTGTAGTTAACATCAAATCTCTCGCGAAATTCTCTCTTGTTGTATGAATAAAGTCAACTGGAATATCCGGGTGGTTTCCAACGCGTAGCGTTCTTGAGTCAACTTGATCTTGATTGTATTCGGATAAGGCTAGTTTGAGCTTGATTAAAGGTAAGGTATGGAGAATTTCAATTCTCTGTAAAATCTCGCTTGATCTTCTAAACTCGCCTGTAAAAGAAATAATATCGCTAGTTTCTGCCGCCGACTGAGCAAGCTGTAGCATGTGCTCTGCTTGGGCTTTTATCTTTGCGTATAAATACCAGCCTTTGTTTTTTAATATAAACTCAATGGAGTCTTGAACAGCCGCTTGGGTTTTTACTCCAAAGCCCTTAACTTGAGCTAATCTGTTTTCATTACAAGCATAAAGTAGTTCCCCTAAATCCGTTATGTTCATCTCTTTCCAAATGGTGAGTACCTTTTTAGGCCCTAGCCCTTTAACCTCAAGGAGGTCAAGTATGCCTTTAGGAGTTTTCGCTAGAAGCTCATCCAATTCTGAAAATGTGCCTTCATGGGCAATTTGATGAATCTTCTCCGCTGTGCTTTTTCCAATTCCTGGAAGGTCACTTAACTCTTTTACGGTAGATTCAAGTATCGGAACTCCAATTTTTTCAACTTTAAAAACGGACGATGAAATGGCTTTTGTTCTAAATGGATTTTCTCCATGAAGCTCCATTAATTGTGCATAAAGTTTGAAAACTTTTGCAATTTCTTTGTTGTTCATTACGTGTTAGAACTGTTTGTACTATGTGCTAATAGCGACTATTTATTTGTCTTCCCGAAAATAGGGGTTTATAATAAGACGAATACCGCTACTTTTTGTAAAAAACTTAATACTCCAATTCACGAAAGTAACCATTCTGTTTCTAAATCCGAAAATCGAAACCAAATGGATGAACATCCATATGGTCCAAGCAAAAAATCCTTTGAAGTGGACTTTACCTAAATCTGCAACCGCTTTACTTCTACCTACTGTGGCCATCGAGCCTTTATCTGTATAAACAAATTTTTCATTTGTTTTATTTTCAATAGTATTGACAATATGCTCGGCTACATATTTTCCTTGTTGTTGTGCAACAGGTGCTACACCAGGAAGCCCTCTAGGGGTGTCAGGAGAGATAAGTGCCGCTACATCTCCAATTGCGTAAACTCGGGACATACCCTCGACACGACACTGCTCATCAGTTCTTATTCTATTGCCTCTTTCTATTAAGGAGGCATCAATACCTTCAGGCATTTGTCCCTTTACACCAGCACTCCAGATTACTGTTTTTGTTTCAATGGTTTTGCCACCCGATAGGCTTATAATATCGCCATCGTAATCCGTTACCTGTGTGTTGAGGAGTACTTTAACTCCTAGGTCTTCAAGATAACGGAGTGCGTCTTTTGAAGAAGATTCAGATAATGCACCTAGGACCCGGTCCATTCCTTCTATCAAGTAAACATTCATTTCCTCTTTTCGAAGCTCGGGATAGTCTTCCTTAAGCATGTGCAGCTGTATTTCTGCAATCGCGCCAGATAATTCTACCCCAGTGGGTCCGCCACCGACAATTACAAAATTCAAATACTTCGTACGTTCTCCTTGGTGTTTTCTTAGAATAGCTTCTTCAAAATTTTGTAGCACATAGCTTCTAATGTTCAAAGCTTCTTTAACGCTTTTCATCCCTAGGGCGAACTTTTCAATGTTTTCCATTCCAAAAAAGTTACTCGTTGCACCTGTAGCGATGACAAGGTAATCGTATCCATAAGCACCAACAGAGGTGTGAACTACCTGCTCTTGGTGATTGACTTTTTCGATTTCTGCTAATCGGAACGAAAAGTTGCTTTGTTTCTTAAACATTTTCCTTAATGGAAATGCAATAGAGTCATCAGCAAGTGTTCCTGTAGCGACTTGATATAGTAAAGGTTGAAAGGTATGGAAGTTAAACCTGTCTATAAGCAATACGTCTACGGGTTTGTTTTTTAATTTCCTAGCGACCTCTACACCACCAAAGCCTCCACCTAAAATAATCACTCTAGGGAATTTGCTTTGTGTTTTGATGACTGTTTCTATCATTGCATGTTTGTTTTGCTACTTAATCGAACTTATATTACTTTAATCCCCCATCAGTTCTAAGTGCAGACCCTCTAGCTCTGGACTTATTCGGATTTGACAAGAGAGCCTGCTGGTATCATCTACGTTAAACAAAGTGTCTAGCATGTATAGTTCGCCTTCCTGTGCTTCTGGTAGCTGCTCAAACCCTTCGAGTACCCGAATATGACAAGTCGCACACAGAGCCATTCCTCCACATGTGGCTTGAATAGGGTAACCCTCAGATTTTAAGATTTCCATCAGACTCAAGCTCATATCTGTTGGAGCTTGAATATCTCTAACCTCTCCCGATGGTTCATGTATATGCAAATTAACCAAATTATTTTCCATTTGCCTAGTTTTATCCTTTGTTAAAAGCTGTGAATACCGTTTACTGTTGTGTACTTAAATGATAGTTTTTTGTCTGGATAAACATATTTGTAGGCGCTTTGTGCCATTAATGCCGCCTCGTGATAGCCACACAGAATTAATTTTAATTTACCAGGGTATGTATTGATGTCTCCAATGGCGTAAATACGCTCGATGTTAGTTGAATAATCAAATGTATCCACTGCAATAGCATTGTTTTCTATATTAAGTCCCCAGTCTGCTATAGGTCCGAGCTTTGGACTGAGACCATAAAGGGTTATTAAATCTTCTGCATGCACTAGAACTTGCTCTTTCTCTTTGTTTTGAAGTTCTATATGATTAAGGGTTCCGTTACCATGTAGTCCAACCAATTGATGGGACAAATAAAGGTTAACTTTACCTGATTCGGCGAGCTCAAAAACTTTTTCAACTGAATCTGGTGCACCTCTGAATTGGTTGCTTCTATGAATTAGGCTCACTTTCGAGGCTATTTTACTCAGGTGAATAGTCCAATCTAAAGCGGAGTCCCCACCTCCTGCAATAGCAATATTTTTACCTTTGAATTTTTCCGGGTTTAATACCATGTAATGCAAGGAGTTTCCCTCAAATTGAGCTAAATTGCTTAAAGCTGGTTTGCGCGGTTCAAAACAGCCCAACCCTCCAGCTATAACGACTACTTTTGCTTCGATGATAGTTCCTTCAGAAGTTTTTACCTGATAAGAACCATCCTCCTGCTTGTCAAGAGCTTCTACTCTTTCCCCTAAGGTAAAGGTGGGATTAAAAGGGGCTATCTGCTCCATTTGTTGATCTATAAGATCTTGCGCTAATATACTAGGGTATCCAGGGATGTCGTATATCGGCTTTTTAGGGTATATTTCCGAAAGCTGTCCGCCAACTTGTGGTAATACATCAACTAAATGACAACGCATTTTTAGTAGCCCTGCTTCAAAGACTGCAAAAAGACCAACTGGTCCTGCTCCAATAATGCATATATCTGTTGTAATCATATTTGTTATTTTAAATTTGTATAAATCTTGTTTAGAATTCTATTAAAGTGTTCAAAATCCTCTTCGGTGAGGTTTTTCCAAGCATGCATCCGTATGTCGTCTATCTCCGGTTCAATGGTATGAATTAAATCTTTTGCATCCTTTGTAAGGCACAATAGACAAACCCTCCTGTCGTTAGGGTGATCTTTTCTTTCGACGAGATTTTTTATTTCTAGTTTATCTATGATCCTACTTAAGGTCGGGTGATCTTTATTGGTTCTTTCTGCTACCAGTTTCCCAGGAACGGGACCCTCTTCATTTAAGATTTTTAAAACCGACCACTGATCCACAGTTACGCCGAAATCGTTTTCTAAAAATGCCGATTGCGCAAATTGTTTAACTCTTTTTGCAGTTCTTTCCAATAAGAAAGAATACCTATTGAACTTTTTATTTGTCATAACAACTATTAGTGTAGCAAATATATGGTTTTTAAGTTTAATAAAGAGTCACATTTTCGTGAATTTTCGCAGCAAATTACAGAATGTGATCGCGGTCACATTTTTTAAGTGAAAATGGCATTTCCTAAATAGGCGGGGTAGCATATATTTGTTTTTGTAATGGGTAGAGTCGTAAGTAATGGGTAAAGTCGTAAAAGGGTTTTAAAAATATTGATATAAGGAAGAAATTATACCGATGAAGGCAATTGTTTTTAATGTTAAAGAAGAAGAAAAACAAATATTATCCTTAGCCAATGGAAAGAAGCATGATATTACGATGATTTCAAATGAAATAAATTTGAAAACGGTCGTATATGCATGTGGAAAACAGGTGGTTGTTTTGTCGTCTTTTGATATTTTAGATT
>DXEZ01000283.1 GCA_019114715.1 Candidatus Sphingobacterium stercoripullorum
GAATATGCCCAGTAGCAAAATCTATCCTCGCAAATAAAGATAAACCTTTGTATTGCAGGGTGGTGTTTACTCCTCCAGTCCATCTAGGCAATACATTACCCAAGTATACCATATCGCTCTGATCAATAACACCATCTCCATTTACATCCTTCCACATCATATCTCCTAATGCCGTAGGAAGATACCCTGATAACCCTTGCTCATCGATAACCTTTTGACTGGCCACTTTCTTTCCTGGTGCTCCTCCTATACCATAGGCAACTCCAGCTGCTTCATCTCGGACATTGTAATTAGCTAAATCTTCCTCGTTGCGTATTATTCCTTCACTGAAAAATCCGTAAACATCACCCCATTGATGACCTTCTTGGTGTCCTCCTACCCAAATAAGTTCTCCCGTATTAGGGTCGTATACTTGCTGACCACCTTGGCGGTTGTTTTCATTCCCATTAAATGGCAGCTTTACGATTTTGTTTTTTACCCACGCCGCATTCGCACCTAAGCTCCAAGAAAAATCATTTTTACTAATTATTTTCGCATCAAGGTCCACTTCAACACCATTATTTCTCATCGAACCGTTATTAGTACGTATGCCGGAAAAACCAGAGGAAATTGGTAGGTTAATCGGGGATAGTTTATCAACCGTTGACCTACTGTAAACAGATAGATTTGCATTAAGTCTATTATTAAATAGGCCCGTCTCCACACCAAACTCTAGGGTGGTAGATTTCTCCCAGCGTAAGGTTGGGTTCGCTAACTCGGAGAGTAGGAACCCTGTTTCTCCTTGATACGGAGTTTGAGCAGTATATGCTCCTTGAACTTCGTATCTACCAATTGCGTAATTTGTCCCAATCCCTATGTTACCACTCTGTCCCCAACTACCTTTTAATTTTAGATAGTTGATTACAGATCTAGCGCTACTTAAAAAATCTTCATTACTCATGATCCATCCCAAAGAGAAAGCAGGGAAAGTTCCAAAACGAGTACTGGAATTCAACCTTGATACGCCGTCTCTCCTTACCGTTGCAGAAGCAATATACTTGTCGTCGTAATCGTAGTTGACGCGCGCAAATTGAGATACGATTCTATCTTTCGAATGATTGGAAGAAGTTCCTCTAGTAGGGTTATCAGAATTATTCTGCGTATAGTCTAAAGAAGGGAAGTCATCGGTTGGTGCCAGTGAGCCATTAGCTCCTAAACCCTTGATGTAGGATTCGTAAAACTCACCTCCAGCCATTGCATCTAGGTGATGCACATCGAAATCCTTGGAATAATTAAAAACAACGTTATAAGTCTGCTGAATATCTCTGCTAAAACTTGCCGAAGAGTATCTATTGCGATTCCAACCTGCATCCGGATCGGTATAGCTTAAAAGACCTGTTCTATAATCTCTATCAAAACTTTCATAATGCCCTTCTTCGTAATGGATAATACCATTGGCTCGCATGGTCAACTCTGGAAGGAGGTCAACAACAAAAGCTTGATTCATCGTGAATTTATCCGTTTGGTTTTTACGAATAAACTTATCGATATTCACTAGCGGATTACCATCACTGGCGTCTCTACCTAATATATACTCTCCTGTAATTGGGCTTCTACTTCTCAATGTCGGTGGAGCTGAAAGCATTCTTCCCCAGTAGTTAGCCTCACCATTAGTTAAGGATTGGTCTTTCCAATTCGCCTTGCCGTATTGAAAACTAGATTGTGATGTAAGCCACGGCTGTAGCTTATATTCAGCATTTAAAATATAATTGAGCCTTTTATAAAAGGTGGTATGCGTTAAACCTTGCTCGTCGTAGAAGTTTAGATTGGAGTAATATTTCCCCTTGTCATTTCCACCCGAAAAAGAAACGCTATAGTCTTGAGTAGGAGCTGGTGAATTAAAGGCTAGAGCACCAAAATTAAAATCTTCAAAAATTAGATCTGCATAAGTTCCATTTGGATCGTAGTTCCCAGATGCATCCGTCGGTACGGCATCTTTGATTTGTCGCCACCCTTGGTTTAATAGAAATTTATTGTCATCCGATAAACGCATTAAGCTCCAGCGGCCTTCGTTAGCATAGTTTCCATCTAGCGGTGTTTTATTGTCAGTGTCAAAGTACCTATTACCTGTACCTCTAGGCCCTACCGTGCTCAACGTATTGGACGCAATGGTTCCATTTTTTATGGCTTCCACTACACTCAGCCGGCTCCATTTAATATAATCTTCGGCCGATAGAAATTCATAAGGTACATTCAAGTAATTGATACCCACATTGGCCTTCCCTTCAATACGCGTAACTCCTTCTTTTCCCTTTTTTGTGGTTATCAAAATCACTCCATTACTTGCTCTAGCTCCATAGATTGCTGTTGCAGCAGCATCTTTTTGAACATCAATACGCTCGATTTGATCGGGGCTGATGTCAGAAAGTGATCCTCTGACTTGACCATCCACAAGGATTAAAGGGCTACCAGAACCGTCAAAGTGGGTTCCGCCTCGTAAAACAATGCCGGGCAAGCTACCAGGTCTTCCCGATCCTGTAGTAACTCTTAAGCCGGGAATTGTTCCTGCTAATGCTTGCGCGGGATTCGCACGTACACCAGTTTCTAGTATTTTAGAATCCAATGTGGAAACCGAGGCAGTAACTTTATTCCGTTTAATAGTCCCATACCCCATTATCACTACCTCTTCGATCAGTTCATCTTGGGCGGATAAGGTAATACTAAGCGGGCTAAAATTAGCTACCGTATGTTCCAGGGTTTGATATCCAACATACCGGAATACGATAATATCTCCCTCTGAAGCTTGAATACTAAAACTACCATCCTCGGAAGTTTGTACTGTTTGACTACTGGTACTATTAAAGACGCTTACTCCTTTTAAAGGTTCCGCTTGAGAGGAACGTACCAGACCAGTAAGTTCAGCCTCTTGCGCGTATATATGTGAACTAAGACATATAAAAATCAATAATGTAAGTAGATAAAATTTGAGATTCATCATGATTTATAATTGTTATGTATAACATAATAAGGTTATGCAATTATATCATAAAAATTTTAAACCAAAAAATTAATTGTAAATTCGATCTCTACAAAACTCCATTT
>DXEZ01000284.1 GCA_019114715.1 Candidatus Sphingobacterium stercoripullorum
TAGTTTTTATATTATTAATTGAGAGATATTGAATTCTTTCAACAAGATAATCAATAATTTCACCCTTTAATAAAGTCTCCGTATTTATTTTTAAAAAATCTCATCCATTACGCTATTATTGGTAAAACAAAAATCTCGTTTGTATTATAACATTGAGCATATCTTCTAAATATAGGCAGTCAAATAATAAACAGCCACAGCAAACCTTTATACGGATCAAAACTAGGGTCTAATTCCATAAAGTTAGGATTTTAACGTAGGTTTGTATCTCGCCATAGGTTAAGCCCTAGTGGTTTAATAAAGGGATACACTGGAAAAACAATTATGGAAAAGCTCAGCAAATACCAATCGCTAACAATTCTTATAGCTCTAGCTATAGGCTTAGTACTTGGTAATGTCTCTACCGCTATTGCGGACATTTCCGCCAAACTCATCGTCCCTTTAATTATGCTCATGCTATTTGGGCTGTTTTTAACGATCAAAATGAGTGACTTGAAAGCCGCATTTATGAACGTTCGATTCTCACTCACCTCCTTACTTATCAACTTCGTTTGGACTCCAGTGTTTGCGTTCATATTGGGCCTAATTTTTCTAAGTTCCAACCTACCCGTATGGATAGGTTTCGTCATGCTCATGGTTACCCCTTGTACAGATTGGTATTTAGTTTTCACAAACCTAGCAAAAGGCAACTTGGCACTCTCAACGGCAATATTACCTATCAATCTTATCTTACAAGTTCTATTATTACCAGCTTATCTACTGCTATTTTTTGGGCAAACAGGAAGCATCGAGGCTAACTTTTTACTAGAGAGCATCCTACTCGTTTTAGTAGTCCCCTTCCTGCTAGCTTTAGTAGCTAACCAGTGGACTACCAAAGTAGCAAAACTAAAAGGAGGTCTACTTGACTTCTTTAAAAACTCACAAATTTTATTTCTCTCTCTGGCTATAATGGCCATGTTCGCTTCAGAAGGTAAAAACCTAATTCTAAACTACAACATCCTTTTAAAGCTACTAATCCCGATCTTTATCTTCTTTTTGATTACCTATTTATTGGGAGTTTCTATCAGCAAATGGCTGAAATTCACCGATGGTGAGAAGGTCAGTCTCGTATTAACTACCATGGCACGCAACTCCCCCATTTCTTTAGCAATTGCCGTATCGGCATTTGCTTATGAACCTCTCATTGCAATTTCGCTAGTTGTTGCGCCTTTAATTGAACTCCCCGTATTGGCTATCACCTCGCAAATATTATTGACTACCCAAAACAAAATTACAAACATTAAAAACAAGTAGTTCCGTGATTCTCAGCTAAAAACCTCGAACAACATGTAGAGTACCAAAAACTACTAGATCTACAAAACATTAGGCAAAAATCCACTTAGACTCATGCAGTAGGAAAGACATCCAAGTTCTAATAGCCCCCCCTCAGCTCTTTGGCTTATTTTCTAAAAAAAATATAAGGAGCAATCCAAAAACTGGCGCACTTAGCTTATAATTAACTGTATTTCAATACTCTTCTCAACTCCTAAAGTGAGAATAAAACAGTTATTATCAGCATCTTAACTAATAATCTATTTTAGACCGTGGGTTAGTAGCCCAAAACTAAATACTGCACAAAGGAGCTGCTATTTACAAACAGTACTTTTAATCTATATAAGAACATAATTAGCGTGAAAGGTAGCGAAAGATCTATTATCCGCTAGGTTGCAATAATAAGAAAATGAATCTTTCCCCTAGGGAAAACAATTCACCTTAAAACGATACAAACTAAAAGGAAAACCCACAAAAGTCTGTCTAGTAGAACCTTAACTCAACAATTCGTGGCTAAAAATTTTGATTATCGAAAATTAATAAGTATCATTGAGAAGAAATGTACCTATTAGACAAACAATACCTAAAAATAAAATAGAAATAACTAGGCTTTTTAACCATAGAAAATCATAAACAACAAAATAAAACAAACACAGCATTAACATCCCAAGGACATTTTTAAATTTATAACCTTTCCCTTCTATACTTCTGCTCTGCTATAGGTCAGAATGGGAATTTTATTATTTGCCTATGACTGAATCTATTGTACTAGAAGTGCGATCTTTTCTATCCAATGACGCAATTCGAAAAACCAATGTTAAACCCGATCACTGCACATTTCCTGCAATCGGGGTTCCTTGGGATGTTCTTTTTTTAAAGGACTGTAAGTTAGCAATTCAACAAAAAAAGCTATTTTCCTCCTCATTTTCAATTATTGAAGCAGACGTTAGCTCTAAAACCACCCTTAACCTAAGGGCGCTACGATCATCTGCCGTAATGGTATTTGTACTAAGGGGGCAAGTCAACTATTTAAATGAAGAGTCTGAGCAGCTTGATACTTTACGAGAAGGGAACTGCTTTACATCTTACATACCTTTAGGAAAAGCAAAAATCCAACTTAGGAGGGGCAAAACTAGTGCATTGGTAATTGATTTAGAAAAGCATTTACTCCGAAAATCGTTTGAGCCAGCTTACACAGCTTTCAGCTCCATAATTAAATTATGGAAAGATAGAGCCGTCGCCCCGTTATCCCTGCCGCAAATAAACATATCTAAGCAAATTAGTGACATCCTTGTAAAAATTAGGATGACATTAACAAATCATCCTAATGAAGTCATAAATGCAGAGAATCTTATACCGATTTGTCTAAACATCTACGAGGAGGGACTTCAGAAAGGTAAAGGTCTCTCTAGAGAAGTCAGCTTAAATAGAGTCAAAATGTTGAGAGCTCACCTAGAAGAAATATACCCATATAGTGAAAAATGCTCCAAAACAAGCATTCGAAATAGTCTGGGATGGTCAGAATGGATGCTAAGAGAAATCTTAAAAACTTATTTCAACACACCTATAAATCAACACATTAAAAGACTGAGAATCCAAAGGGCAACAATTCTCCTTCGAACCACAGAAATGAAAATAAATGACATTTCTAATGAAATAGGGTTTTCTGCTCCTCCAGAATTTATTAAAGATTTTAAAAGTCTAAAAGGTGTAACGCCCAGTAATTACCGTAAAAAACGAAAATACCACCCAAATTCTGACTAAAATTGGTTTTGCGTGAGGGACAAATTTCATAACAACTTGTTTCCTCACGCAAAGCCAATTATTTTCAATTTCTCTAATATACCTTTATTACAAATTACTTAAAGAGTAAAAAATGAAGGTTCTAGAGAACATACTATCCATTCATAAACTATTCACGCAATTGGTGAAAAAGCTCCTGCTTTTTAAGGTAATAAAAAATTGCAGCAATAGGACTTATACTCTACATATAAAAGTACACAATCAAATAAAAACAATATGGTTTCGAAACCCAAATACACAATTCTATTACGCATGTAAATTCGCTTTATTCAGGCGTAGCTCGCCGACTAACTATGCACAAACCTTTTGAAAGGGAATAAACGATTTAAAATAAAATATTATTACAAATTTAAAGTTCGCACTCATCTACAAGTGCACATATCATCATGAAGTCTATAAAAATTAATCGACTCATTAGCAGCCTAGCTGCTGTATTACTAATCTTCGGAGCGTTTTTCATTGTCAAAGCGATGGAAGATAAACAGCCCGAAGTA
>DXEZ01000285.1 GCA_019114715.1 Candidatus Sphingobacterium stercoripullorum
GCATCGGTTGTGATTCGTGATTTATTATCCTTAATCCCCAAAGGGACATTTACCCCTAAAAAGGACTTAAAAAAAATACATAAGTTAACTTTATTAGATTCCGAATTAGCCGACTAATAATCAAATGATTAAAGGTGTAAAAGCTATATCACATATAATTGTTATTTTACTGCAAGCGTTTCTTTTACTGTAGATATAAAAACGGTATATTTGCAGTAAATACAATTGGGTATATTTTTTTATTATTGGTTTTATTGATATGGATAATATAGAAAATACGGAGTTTCCGAAAATTGGATGGAGTGCATGGCATTGCAAATGTCCAAGATGTAGAAAGGGAGACCTATTTGCTGGGCCCATATTTAGCTTTACATCCAAAAAGATGTACGATAACTGCTCCCATTGCAACCTCCATTTCGAAAAAGAGCCTGGTTATTTTTATGTTGCCATGTTTATTAGTTATGCTTTTGTAGTAGCAGAACTAATTACAGCATGCGTAGGCACTTACATAATTACTGGTAACGACAGTTCACCTTGGCTTTATATGGGGGTAGCTTTAGCGGTAACACTCTTATTATCACCTTTTAACTACAGATACTCTAGGGTGGTGCTTTTATACTGGATGACTCCTGCATTTAAGTTCAAACCATCTTACTTTTTAAGGAGTGTGAATAACAGAGAGAAAAGTCTAACAAAAACGGCTTAACTCAATACGGCTTTTCTAGGGTGTTTATAACAAAAGGTCTAAGCACCCTAGAGCTTTCCCCAAAAACCCGCACCTATCTCTAGGGTGAATACAATGTTAAAACAACAACAACCTTTTTAAGAGCTTGTCTCACTCAGAGATCGGTAAAACTGCGGTCTTTTTCCAAGAAGATGAAAAAAGCTATTACTGAAAGATTGAACACTCTTATAACCAACCTGAAAAGCAATCTCACTTATGTTATATTCTCTTTGATTCAATAGCTCTACGGATTTAACGAGCCGAATAAGTTGAATGTATTTTGAAATCGTCATATCCATTTCAGATTTAAAATTCCTTTCCAGCGTTCGACGGCCGATATGGAAAATATTAGACAGATCACCTATATTAATTTTTTGATCGTAATTCTGCTGCAGAAATTGTGCGATGTTCTTTAACACCTCAGATTTCGGCGATGGAATTAATAATGGCACAGAAGAGGTTATAAATTGAGGTAACTCATAGAGAATCGCTTTTAGAAAATATTCTTCAGAAATGCTTTGCTTTGTATTCATGGACCATTTTTCTGTGTATAGAATCATTTTCTTCAGTACCTCAGGCACATAGAATAAGTAAATATCATCAAAGTACGCCGACAACACTTTAGGTTCGTAGTAAATTGTCCTTAAAGAAACACTCTCTAAGGGTGATGAGGTTTTATGAGGCGTCGATGACGGTATCCATGCCGCATGGTTTTTTGGTAGTAAAAAGCTTTTTTCCTGGGTGTGTAAATATTGAAAACCATCTTCAACGAACACCAACTGGGCTTTTCTATGGGAATGAAAATCTTTTGAGTGCCGCCAATGTTTGGCATGCCAAACAAATGCATCTTTTTTCACCTCATCAACAAGCTGATAGTCATTAACGTGTCGTTTCATATATAATTTATGTCGAACTTCATTCAAATATACTTATTAATTTTGCCAACAAGATGGAAATGAAAAATAAGGATCGCGTTCTTTCTAATGAAAGAACTGTTAATCACCAAAATAAAAACAAGTTATTATACTTTTTTGCACTTTTTGGTGTAATAATAATAGCAGCAAACCTCAGAGCACCACTAACGGCGGTAGGCCCCGTAGTAGCTGAAATAAGTAATGAGCTAGGATTAACGAGCCTTTGGGCGGGAATGATTACGACAATTCCTCTTATAGCATTTGCATTACTCTCTGGTTTTATCCCTAGGTTATCAAAGAACACAAAAATGGAGACTGTACTCTTTTATTCTCTCCTAGTTTTGACTCTTGGTTTATTTATAAGACAATTAGGCTTTGTAAGCACATTATTTATTGGTGCTGCACTAGTAGGTGTAGCAATAACAGTGGGTAACGTTTTAATGCCTGCTTACATCAAAAACAATTTCCCCACTAATGTAGGAACCGTTACAGGGGTTTACT
The DNA here is from genome assembly GCA_019114715.1 of Candidatus Sphingobacterium stercoripullorum. GTDB lineage: Bacteria > Bacteroidota > Bacteroidia > Sphingobacteriales > Sphingobacteriaceae > Sphingobacterium > Sphingobacterium stercoripullorum. The sequence goes on from DXEZ01000285.1 coordinate 2,140, forward strand.
CTGTTGCGATGAACTTAACCGCCGCCTTAGCAGCAGGTTACTCCATTAACCTGGGAGAGCTAACAAATTACGGGTGGAAGGGTTCTCTTGGGATTTGGATAATCTTATCTTTAATAGCCTGCTTAGTATGGCTACCTTTAATCAGAAGCCCGAAAGTAAGAAACTTAAAAGAAGCCAATACAGAAAACCATACGAATCTTGGCACAAAAATATATCGATCCAAATTAGCTTGGGCAGTTACGCTATTTATGGGCCTACAATCCTTATTGTATTACTGCTTAGTGGCCTGGTTGCCTCAGGTCATGCAAACTTGGGGTATGGAATCAGAAAAATCTGGATGGATCCTCTCTTATGTACAATTTGCTCAACTGCCTATGACATTTTTAGGTGCAGTGATAGCTAGTAAGATGAAAAACCAAAAACCATTAGCGGCTGTGGTAGGTATACTTTTTATTGTAGGTCTATTAGGCATATTAATATTTAAAACAGACTACATCATCCTTTGGTGTATTTGTATAGGAACTGCTAGTGGTTTAGCTTTTAGCCTTTCAATGTTGTTTTTTGTGTTGCGAACTAGCCGCACGCAACATGCAGCAGAACTCTCCGCTATGGCACAATCCTTTGGATATTTAATTGCAGCATTCGGGCCACCGATTTTTGGAGCATTGTTCGATGGTTTTAACTCCTGGGTGCCTTCCTTAGCCCTACTACTAGTCCTGAGTTTTATATTATTGATTGCTGGTCTAATTTCTGGTCAGAGTAAAACCATAGAGAATTAATTTATGGGAAGTTTTTTCTTTCTTAAAGGCACTAACCTATTGTAAGTAAATCTTCTCCATAGATTTTCCAACGGTCCCATTTTAAATACATCCAAATAAAACTTACTTACGATCAATTGGAAAGCTAATATAAAAACAATTAACACTAAAGCCTCTGAGAAAAAAACATCACCTTTAAAATTGAAAATATAAGAGATTCATAAAATAGCGAAGGTCTGAAATATATAATTTGTAAAAGCCATTCTACCTACAAGAATAAATATCGCTAAAGCTCTTCTCGCACTTGGTAAATAACAATATAACAACAAAATAAAACATACATAAGTCGCGGATTGAATAATAGCTAAAACAGTGAAAATTTTAAAATAAAAGGATGTAGCATAATAAAATGGAATTAGATACATGTTCCCAAAAATAGATGGATACTGTCCCAAAATGAAGGGTTAATACCTGAAATTTAATCGTTCTTATAACGCCAAATTTTGAGCGTAAAAAAACCGG
>DXEZ01000286.1 GCA_019114715.1 Candidatus Sphingobacterium stercoripullorum
GACAAGGGATAGAGTTTGACTACTCTTGTGTTCACGGATTAATTGCAGCAAAAGAATCGGGCTACGAAGCCATCATGATTAGCTGTAACCCGGAGACGGTTTCCACCGATTTTAATATGGCCGACAAACTTTACTTTGAGCCGGTATACTGGGAGCATGTTCGTGAAATCATTGAGCATGAAAAACCAGAAGGTGTCATTGTACAGCTAGGTGGTCAGACAGCACTGAAGATGGCGGAACAGTTAGAGGAAATGGGAATCAAGATAATCGGGACTTCTTTCCAAAACATGGACTTAGCAGAAGATAGAGGAAGATTCTCCGATCTATTAAAATCATTGGATATCCCTTACCCTAAGTATGGCGTGGCAGAGTCTGCTGAGGAAGCAATCAAAGTAGCGCAAGAAGTAGGCTACCCGGTACTGGTAAGACCATCTTACGTACTAGGTGGACAAGGCATGAGTATCGTTATTAACGATGAGGAGCTGGAGCGTACTGTTGTTAAACTCCTGAAAGACCTTCCAGGAAATAGAGTGCTTATTGACCATTTCTTAGATAGAGCAGAAGAAGCTGAATCCGACTCCATATCGGACGGAGATGACGTCATGATTATGGGATTAATGGAGCATATTGAGCCTGCAGGAATTCATTCGGGAGACTCTTATGCGGTATTACCTCCATTTACCTTGACCGATCAAGTACAAGCTAAAATGGAAGAGTACTCCATAAAAATAGCGAAAGCACTCAATGTAAAAGGGTTATTAAATATACAGTTCGCAATTAAAGATGAAGATGTATATGTCATTGAGGCGAACCCTAGAGCATCGAGAACCGTACCATTTATTGCTAAGGCATACGATGTACCATTCATCAATATAGCTACCAAGGTAATGCTTGATGAGGTCAAAATAAAGGATGTCCAAGTAGAAAAGAAGCTAGACAGCTGGGCCATTAAAGAGCCGGTATTCTCATTCAACAAGTTCCCAGAGGTAGATAAGCAGTTGGGACCAGAGATGAAGTCTACTGGTGAGGCAATACGATTCATTGAGGATTTAAAACACCCTTATTTCAGAGAATTAGTGAGGAAGAAATTCTTATTCCTCTCCAAATAATCACACTTTCAATAAAGGGCTACATAAAAAATGTAGCCCTTTATTATACGTTCACATTCTCACCTCTTTACGCATAAAGCTATAATAAGAAAACACAAAGCAAAGTGTACTAGATGCAATGAGCCCAGTAATTTGTGCCCAAACAATTTTAACACTTTCCAAAAAAGGAAGATTGTTAGGGATAGCACCTTGAATTTGCTCCATGGAAAGAGGCCCCAAACTACGAACTTGTGGGCTTAATAAAGCAGTAGTAGCATCCATAAACAATTGGCTAGGTGCAAAGCGCATAATCGAAAGCATTAATTGTTGATAAGATGCAATTTCTTTGCCGCTAGCAAAAATAGACGGCGCTAACCATTGGGCAAATAGGTTAATTATTATTGGATAAAAAACCAAAAAGAACAACCATATCGAAATACTTGTCAATGCCGAGGTGGCAGCTTGAGAAAATTTTATAGAAAAAAGCACGGATAGATTAAGCCAAAAAGCAACATAAAAGCATGTAACTAAAAGAAAAGAGATAATCCTAAATAATTCTGCTATTTCTGGGATTTGCCCTGTAACCATTATGGTAACCCCTATTATCACGCTCGTTAATGATGCAAATAAGCCTCCAACAATAAATATTGCTGACAATACTTTAGAGTTTATTAAAACGTCTCTATATACGGGTTGGGCTAAAATTCGACTTATAGTCCTATTCGAATATTCACCATTGATAGCATCAAACCCTAAAGAAATACCTAATAGGGGCCCTAAGAAACTTAAAAAGACATAATACGCAGGCAACGCTCCATTAGACATAGTGAAAACTTTCAAAAATAAAAATTCACCTTCCTTTAGTGGCGTATTAATATCTTTCATAATTTCAGCAACGGCAGAATAAGATGAAGCGCAACATGTTAATAAGACAAGAGATAAAAGAACAAAAAACTTCCAACTTCTTATATGGTCCTGAATATCTTTCTGAACCATTATTTTAAAAGCTGAAAAATGCCCCGATCCACTCCCAATGAAGATGTTTTTAAAGATCATTTATTTTACCTCCTTCAAAGTATTTTTGATATATTTCATCTAGCCCGTAATGCTTTTCTTTTAGCGTGACGACTCCAATTCCTAAAGCTAAAAGCGCTTTATTAAGTTCTAATCGAATATCCTTTCCACTACCAATAAGCAAGTTTTTTTCATCTAAGAACTGAATATTACTTATACTAGAAATTTCCGTTTGTAATCTACGTTTTAATTCCTCTGCAGTTAAACTCAATCGTTCGCAATCAACTTCCACTTCTACAGAATAAGCGTCCATATTAAACAGTTCTTTAGAAAGAGTTTGCATATCCCCACAAGCTAAAAGCCTTCCTTTAACAAAGATCCCGACCCTATCACATACATGTTGTACTTGATGAAGGTGATGAGAAGAAAATAAAACTGTCCTTTGTTCTTTTTTACTCAAAGAAACAATTAAGTTTAAAAAATCTTTAATTCCAGATGGATCGATACCCGTAGTGGGCTCATCTAGGATAATGACTTCTGGATCTTTAATTAATACCTCTGCTAGCCCAAGCCTTTGAATCATTCCTTTTGAAAAAGCACCAACTTTCTTATTGATTACATCTCCCAAACCAACTTTCACTAGTAATTCTTGACCTTTTACCTTTGCTTCATCAAAGGAAATGCCATTAAGCTGTGCAATAAATATTAGGTTTTCCAGAGCAGTTCTACTTTTATAAAAACCAACATTATCTGGTAAAAAACCAACCTTTTTTTTCACCTCCAATGGTTGTTTGCTTGCATCATACGAACATACCATTGCTTTCCCAAAAGTTGGCTCACTCAACCCCATTAACATAAGAATCGTAGTTGATTTGCCTGCACCATTAGGCCCCAATAAGCCAAAAACTTCACCTGGATATATCGATAAATTAAGAGAATCAACAGCAATAGTGTCTCCGTATTTTTTTCGAAGCTTGTACGTATCTATGATTGGTTTCATTTTTATCTCCTCCCATACTTTTTAAATAAGTAGTAAATAAGATAAATTGAAAAGAATATAATCAAAAGCCCAAGCCAGCCCGTAAATAATGATGCTTTAACAGTAACTCTTAATGAAACTTTTGAGGTTTTTTCGGGAACTTTCGCTTCCAAATCAACCAAATAATCTCCAGACAAGGCTTTATTACTTGCCTTTAGATTTAATAGTACTGTTTGACTTTCACCGGGTCCAATTTTATTAATTTTCGAAGGCTCAAAGCTGATTTCCCAGTTAGCAGGGGCACTCCCATTCAGCTGAACATTATTTAACACCGAAGACCCCGTATTTTTAACCTGAAACTTTAATTGTTTGCGATTACCTGCTCTTATATGATCGCTTAAAAGTCCAGATTCCGATGAAAGCTTTAAATCATAACTTCCTGTAACTACGGATTCCAAAATTAACTCTGACAAATTTTGACCATTGGATGCTGTAATGGGTATTTCATATTTTCCAGATTTGGCATTCTCTGCAGGAGTAACTTCTATCGTAATATTACTTATTTCATTAGGGTCAACAGTGACCGACGATACTTGTTGATTATTTGATTTAAATATTGCATTCCATCCACTAGGTACTTGTGCGCGGAAGGCATAAACTTGAACATCTGCAGTACGGTTATACAATTCAGTATTGTAAGTAAAAGTTGAATTAACAGCACCTTCAATATTAAGTTGTGAAGAACTAAATTCAGTTTTATAGGTTCCCTCCTCAGTTAAATCAATTTGGATAGGCAAACTATTCCCCGCAATTAAAGATAAATTATAGCTGCCTTTTTCAACTTTTAAAGGTACGAAAACATGAAAAGTTAAACTTTGTTTATCCTTTGGTTTAACTGAAATTCTTTCAACAGACCATGAACCTGATTTAATTTCATATTCCCAATTTTCAGGTAATCCATTAACTCTAATATCTGAAGTTAGAATTACATTCGAATTATTTAAAACTTCTACCTGAAAGTCTATTTTATCTCCTGGGGAAGCTGTAACCTTTGTAAAAGGTGTATACAGACTTAAACTTTGAGCATTTGCATATTGGATATTTAAAAAGAAAGAAACCCAAAATGCAACTAATAATAAAATATTAATCCTATTTAGATTTACCATAACTGTTTAAAACAATATGAGTACAAAAAATAAAGGTTACAATAATTTGATATCCTAAATTATAAAAGGAAAAATTAAAATAAAAATAGACGGATACAAATTAACATTTTTTTACAGATTAAATTCCATAGACAAGGAATCCAAACCCTTAATTTATTCTTATAAATCCGAAAGAATTTCCCAATACAGTAATAGCATCGTTAATTTGTACTCAAAAGAATAAAGACAAGTGAAGAGAATAGATTGTGAAATATTATCTTGGTATAAATAAGTTCCATCTCCTGCCCTAACTTTAACATGATAATTGGCAGTACCTAAGCTTCATATTAAGGACAGCAGATTTATTAAGTTTAAACCAGAGAGTATTTAGGGAAGAACCCATTATCACGATGTTAGCCACTCAATACGGAGCATAAATAACTTCTTTATGCAAGTATATGGAATAGATTTATAAAAAGAAAGTTTGACTTAAACTTCTTTGATACAGACGGTAAAGAAAAGAACAGGACAGAGAACAGCGGACTGACAGCCATATCTAAATTCCTATCGAAAATACTCCAGGGTTCTGTACTATGTGAGGAGAATACAGGTAACTATGGTGATATACTGGTCTTTCTATGCAACCGATACGGCGTAAAGATAGTCCTTCCAAGGTTCCACTCTAAAACACAGCCTTAGGCTGATAAAAAGCAAATCAGAGCCGATAGATGCGACACGTCTACGGGAATAGAGAGAGATTTTTGACAAACTAACTTTCAGAGAGTAGCAAACTGAAAACGCCTCGAAGCTTAGGCAGCTACATTCAATTCGTTCACTTCTTGTTAGGCAAGAAACAAACTGCGAACAAATTATTAATAACAATTTACAGTGTGGTAAACAGCAAAACGCCATACAGACGAGACTACATTTGTCTCGATCCAAGAGAAAAAAGAAATTAACGAAAATAATAAAGGCACCAAAAAAATAGTAACCTAAAAACTTGTAATTTATTAGATTGTATGAAAATTAAATACCAAAATTTTAAAAAAAAGCCCTTAAAAAAGGGCTAAAAATTAATTATGAAAAGTTAAAATTAAACATTCAATTGTTTGGCTTCAGTTTCAACTTTAGGACGAATAGGTGTATTACCTCCACCATTTAAAGTGATATCTACCGGTGTGTTTGTTTTCCAAGCACCTTTAGTAAAATCTGGAATATTAACCGTTTTAGACTTCTTAGCTACTGATTCAACACTTAGAGGGTAAATAACACTCCAAGAAGCTGCATCATACACATCTTGATCTAAAGGCAGTCCATTACGTAGACAGTCTATTAAACGCCAGTCCATCATAAAGTCCATACCACCGTGTCCACCAACTTGCTTAGCCTGTTCTCCGATATATTTTATCAACTCAGGCGTGTATTTCTCATATAAGCTCTTTAGTTCATCATCTTTAACAAAGCTATGGCCAAAAGCAATTTTCTCACTTGGATATTTTTGAGCAAAGCCTTTTGTCCCACTCAAAGTATGTAATCTAGAGTATGGTCTAGGTGAGGTAACATCGTGCTGAATCAAGATAGTTTTTCCCTTTTCTGTACGAATTAAGGTATTGTTCATATTTCCTCGGTAATTCTTACCAACGAATTGATCGTAAAAACCATCTGTTTGCGCCAGCTCTGATGCTTTCTCTGCCATTTGGAAATCATTGCTAGACATGGAAACCAAATGCGTCATTACATCACCTCTATTAACGTTTAAGCACTGCGCTACTGGACCCAAACCATGAGTTGGGTACAAACTACCATTGTACCTAATATTTTCCTTTAGACGCCACATATCGTCATAACCGTTCTTAATGAAGTTAAGGTCTAAAAGATCGTGAATGTAAGCTCCTTCTGCGTGAACAAGTTCTCCAAACATTCCCTGACGTGCCATATTTAATGTTAGCATTTCAAAGAAGTCATAGCAGCAGTTCTCTAGCATCATACAATGCTTGCGTGTCTGCTCGGAAACTTTTACTAATTCCCAGCAATCTTTAACCGATAAAGCGATTGGAACTTCACAAGCAACGTGAGCACCAGCTTTCATCCCTTCAATACACATAGGGGCGTGATAATCCCAAGGTGTACATATATATACTAAATCAAGTTCCTCATTCTTCAAAAGATCTTTCCAGCCATTTTCACCGGAATAGGATTTCGCTTCAGGCAGACCTTTCCTGGTAAGAATCCTTTGAGCTTTATCCACGCGATCAGCATGTTTATCACATAAAGCAACAATCTCAGTTCCCTCAATATAAGATAAGCGATCAACTGCCCCAGGACCTCTCATACCTAGACCGATAACGGCAATACGCACCTTATCAATTTTTGGAGCACGATAGCCGGACATATTAAAACGTGGTGCCGAAAGGCTTTCTGAAAAAGAAAGATTTGGCAGATTGACTGTTAAACTGGTAAGTACTCCAGCTTTAACTAAAAATTCTCTTCTATTAGAATTCATCATAAACTATATATATTATGAACAATTATTGCTTTTTACCAATTATAATAAGGTATTATAATGTCTTCAGGCATTAAGCTCTATACAAGTATAAAATTAATATTATGGAAAAAAAAATTATACATGAATGCAAACGTTTGATTAAAATAACTTTTCCAATCTAAGAGAATCAATCTATAGCACAATGTATAAAGTGGAAGAACTAGTACCAAAGGACCAATAGGACCCTAATAAGTAGTAACTGTAATCTAAAGAGTTTAGGTGGAAAGTAAGA
>DXEZ01000287.1 GCA_019114715.1 Candidatus Sphingobacterium stercoripullorum
CTATCGGATGCTCAAACAGAATACATCAAACAATTCAGCGAGCGGATTCCGCCATTGCCAAAAAGGACAGTCGATGGTAAAGAAATGCTTGCTCCGGCTGAGGTTTGGGGAAGATTAAATAATACCGAATCTCCACAATTATATGGAGTTTATCCGTGGGGCTTTTACGGGATTGGCAGACCAGATTTAGAGGTTGCTATAAACACCTATAAGTTCGACCCCGATGTACAAGAGTTTAAAAGTCATGTTGGGTGGAAACAGCATAATATTTTTGCTGCGCGACTTGGCTTAGTGGATGAAGCGAAAAAGTACACATCCTTGAAGCTTCAAAATTCTGAAAGAAGGTTCCCAGCATTCTGGGGCCCAGGATTTGACTGGGTTCCTGACCACAATTGGGGTGGATCGGGTATGATAGGACTGCAAGAGATGTTGATGCAAGTCCATGGAGATGATATTTATTTGTTGCCATCTTGGCCGAAAGAGTGGGATGTAGATTTTAAGCTCCATGCTCCGCAAAACACCACCATACAAGGGGTGTATAAGGACGGTGAAATTAAAGAGCTTAAAGTGTTTCCAGAAATAAGGAAGAAAGATATTAAAGTATTGAATTGAATTTGTAAAAGAGCTTATAGTCTTCATTCGTTATATGTTTATGTTTATGTTTATGAATCTCCGAGAAAGGCTCTCAACCGAGTATCGGAGTTTTTTTAAAGCTTGAAGGTTATTAATAAGAACTTGAGTTGGTTGTATGTATAATTGGTTCGAATCTCCCGGTTTTAATTAGCTGGGAGATTTAACTTTTAGGGATATTGTAAATTACCTGAAGAGTGCTAAGCGTAGTTGTAGACCTAGAAGGTAAGTTTTTAATTCTTATACTCGAGTACGTTACGTTGGCTGAACTCCGCCCGTTGCTTTATTTTATAAGCTATGTAAGATTGTGCTTTGCAAATATTTTTGCAGTTTTCTGAGTGAGCTAATTAATTTTCTTTTTTTGAATAGATCTCAATTTCAGCCTCAGGTAAGTATTTTGGAATATTTACATCCATGGGATTCTCTTTTTACGTGTTTTCGCATTTTATCTAGGTTCTTTTTGGTCTTTTCCACCATACGTTTTATTCAGCAGGGGTATGGTCAAGTGGAAATAGCTGGCCACAAGGGATAGTTTCGAAGTGCTCTGATGGTTTTCCGAAGCCTTTAGATATATCTTCCCTTCTTTATTTCCATTAGAGTTAAGCAGAGCAGTAAAAGATCATTTTTGAAAGATATTCTTGTGAATTATTCATTCCCTAAAGGTAAAATAAATGCCATTTTTAACATGTGAAAAAAGTGAATTAAACTAGGGTCTATCCGCTCAATAATTTTTGGGTTTTTTGACTTAAACTTTTTAGTTTTAAATAACAGTTTACTCCTGAAGTATTATGGCAGGAGTTTACGCACACAATCTTCAAACGAAGAAGCATGAAATTAATAAGTCGTCATTACGGCGTTTTCGGCGGTTGTTTTTAAATCTATATCTAGAGGTTTATTCCTAGGTTTGCTTCTATTTTCTCTTTACAAATTTTCATCTGCTCAATTATTTCTTGGTCAGTAACTTTGTCTTCCGGTTTTAGAGTTACCAGTTTTGAGACGGTAAGACTGGCTAATACACCTCTAGGAGTGTTGCCAATGGGGATCGAGAAGTTAACTACTCCCTGAGCATAAGAACTAGGCATTTCACAGTAGCCTTTTGAGTATATACTCTTAAGCTCTTGGAGATACTTTTCTTTTTCCTTTTGGTCTAAGTTTTTGTACTCCGGATCATAATCTAAAGCATATTCTCTTTCCTCGCTATTGGAGAAAGCTAAAAGTACCTTTCCCGATGCTGTTGGAGAAAGCGCGTATAAATTTCCTTCTCCAATCATAACAGCAATAGGAGTTGGGCTTTTACTGTATGCAATCACTAAAACCTTGTTGTCGTAGATAACACTGAGATGGCAAGGCTGCTTAATGATTAATGAAGCATCCCGCATTGGCTGTAGAGCTGCGGTCCTTAATTTATCTACCAAAGAGTGGTTGTGTGACAAATAATAAAGTTTTAAAGTAAGTGAATACTTAGAGGAAATAAGATCTCTATGTATGTAACCTCTACTTTCTAAAGAGGCAAGCATTCTATATAATTCATTCGGGCTTTTTTCTAATCCAATTGCTATTTCTGCTTGGGATTGAGGAGTGGAATGAAGCGCTAAAAACTCCAGGATATCCAATCCTTTCTCTAAAGCTGGGGCTTTGTATTTAACCTGATTGTCTTTTTTATTACTCATGCTTAAAGATAATATATTTATCAAATATTAGATAAGATTCTTTGTATCGAATACAATATGTGGTATAAAGATATTTATAATTTGTTTATTAGTGAAAATAATATTTATATTTGAAATGTAAACCTAGAGCTAAAATCCCACTTGCTAGTTTCTAGTCCACTGGGATAGGTAGTTACTTACTTTTTTAATTAAATATTATGATGTTATATTTACGTTATCTAATTCTATTAGGTGTATTTCCATTTTTAATTAGCCATGCCATGGCGATTAATAATTATCATGCAGGTAGTGTTGTTCAAGAAGTTATCCATGTTAAGGGTAAAGTAGTTACAGTAGCGGGGGAAGTGATACCCAATGCGACTATTATTTACGGAGATAGGGAAGCCTCTGCAAATAATCAAGGGGAATTTAGCATATCATTCCCTAGACCTATGACAATCATTGT
>DXEZ01000288.1 GCA_019114715.1 Candidatus Sphingobacterium stercoripullorum
TTTACATTCCAAGATGATTGTGCTTTTTCAATTTCGGTTTTTGAAATACCTAGGTGCAAGTGAGTTCCACCAAGTGTCCCAATTAAGTCACCAGCCTTAATGGTTTGTCCTTCTTTAACATTAATTGCAGATCTGCTTGTGAAAGCTTCTTGATAGGTAATGTAATAGTCACCAGCCTTAATATCTATGAACCATCCGCGAAGTCCACCTTGAGCAATTTTATAGACCTTACCACTAGTAATTGCATAAATTTTTGAACCAGAGGAGACGCCATTTAGTCCACTTGACCAGTCAAAACCATCATGGAAGGAGGTACCACGAGCATCAACGGAACCACCACTGATACCGAATTGCCCACCATCTAAATAACTAGGGCTTCCAGAGATACCTTTAAACGGCCATTGCCATTTACCTGTTAATCCTGTGTTCTCACCATCATTGGCAGGATCACAATTTTGAATCATGTCATCATGATCTGATTGTTCAGTTTCTTTAACTTTTTTGTCTGCAGCTTTAGCTTTTTTATCGGCTTCTTTAGACGCTTTATCGGCTTTTTTAACTACTTTAACGGAATCATGAGTATTAAATTTAGTTCCTAAATGATCATTAGCAAATTTTTGAGCTTTAGCTGTGGCTTCTTTAACAGTTTTATCAATGTGCTTCACACCAGCATCGTAATTTTTCTTGATGTCATCACCCCAAGCGCTGTCTGAGTCCTTTCCGTGAGTTCTAAAGTCTCTTGTACCACCATTGGTATCACCTTCACCATCCATATTTTCAACAAATGTGAATTTATTTGCGGTAGTAGATGATTTTTTAGAAGGGATAAATTTTATATTACTATCTGAGTTAGTCGTCATTTTATCAATGTCGACGGCTTTAGACAATACTTTTTGAAAAGAAGGTTCTTGTTTAAGTGTATCAGGTAACTTTATGACATTGTGCCATGCAGTTTTTTCTATTTTGGCTGATTTAGTTGTTTTAGCTGAACTATACATTTTAGCCCCAGCTTTAATACCAGCTATATAAGCTGCCTTTTCTGAAGCAGAAGCATAAAAAGTTCCACCATGATAGGAGCCAAAGTAATGTTTTTCTGCTAAAGTATCTACGAACTCTTCTACACTTTTAGGAGTCTTACCACCTAGCATATTTTGTAAAGTTTTGCCATAAACAGTGGCATATGCACTTAAGGACTTAAAGTGAGCATATACACCACCAGTATTATCACCTACGGAACCACCGGGAGTAGCATATTTGCTATAAACCTTAGTATATTTGATACCACTTAAATTATTATCTTTTAGTGCTGTTGAAGCAGAAGCATTAAAGCCTGTTTCTTGGTACATTTGGCCAAAGACCCATTTTGGATCAATTCCTAAAGATTTTCCTACGGCATCTGCTACTGCTTTAGCCATGCTAACCAAATTTTTGTCATAATTACCGACATTGATGTCACCTACATCACCGCTATCATTGTCACCAGTTTCACATTGGGTAGATTGCCAAGCCAGCAAAGCAATTACTCCATTGGCTGCGGAGGTAACTAGAGTGTAGACAAGAAAAAAGACGGCAAAGAAGCCGCCAATAGAAATAAATATTTTTCTTCTAACCTTTTTTAGTCTAGAGGTTAAAAAATCTGTAATCATTTATTATCACCATTTCATAATTATTCACCACCGTGGAAGTCTTTAAGCTGTCTTTCATTAGGTACTAGAGAAACTTTATACCTATCTTTAGAGCCTAAACTGAAGATAGCTTCACCTGTTACAAGGTCAGGAATTGCTTCATAGTCTGCATCAGTCAAAGAGTCACCCATTAATCGTTTGATTTTTTCAAGTACGGAGGGGTCCATACCCATCATTACCTTATATTGGCATAACTGAAAAATTGTTTTTAACCGTCCTAGTTCAGCTGTTTCTACGTTATCAGGAACCATTTCTTCTGGTGACTGCGTTGCCAAAATAACCCCTGCCCAGAACTTTCTCATTTCACGTTCGAAATCAGAAATATACTTAACTGCGAACATATTATCAGGATTGATGATGTTGTGACATTCATCTAAAAAAACATCACAATATTGAACGTCCGCTTTAGTAATTTTACCTGCTTCTAGTAGAGAATTTTGTCGTCTACCATTAATTAGAGCGTGATTCCATAAAATCGAGATTGCTGAAAAAAGTTGTGCATGATAAATATTAGGATCCATGGTGCTAATTTCACTTGTATCAAACATAACGATTTTTTCTTTAGATAAGTCTTTAATCGTTGAATGTCCATCGAAAAGTTGACCATAATTTTCAACTAGGTTGTGCAGAGATGATTTAATTTTTTCAAAAGTTCTTTGTCTTGCGGTGGTAGCATTAATCTTTAGTAGAAATTCTTTAGTAACAAGTTTGTCAATCCATCTTGAAAAGTCACTCATAGTTGGATATGACATAGGATCTAAGTCACAGATATGAATTTTATCTTTATTATGTTGAAAATCTTTAGGTAACATTCCAATGCTTATGTAAAACTTACGCAAAAGAGAGGTAAATTCTTGAAGCTCAATCGGATCTAAGGAGTCACCGTTAATCATTCTAAAAAGAATAGTCACCTTGTTTAGATGACTATAAAAGCTCTCTAATTCGTTAATTTTGCCTGTTTTAGCATCAATTGATGTAGCACTAACTTGTAAAGGGTTCATCATACCTTCTGATCCATCTAGTGATACCACAACGCCACCTTGTTTTTTGATAAGGTATTCGTATTCACGTGTTTTATCAATTCCACGGATAATGTTGTTTCTAGCAAAAGCTCCTTCTTCTAGCATCTTCATTAGTGTTGACTTACCAGCCCCCATTTTTCCTAAAATCATCATGTTATACGAACTTCTAGATGGTGTTTTTGCAAATTGATCAAAGATGAAGGGACCTTCTGTAGTCGTTTGACCTAAAGTGACTCCATGTGGGTCTAAAAGTTCCTGATGACTAAAAGGAACACCACCACCTAGGGTCACGGCTTTCATTTGTTGTGGTGCAACTGGTAAACTTAAAAATTCTTTTTCTTGTTCTCCTAGACTTTTTGACAAAGTTTTAAATTGTTGTGCTTGAGTAAAAAGATAGGTATCTGCTTTATAGTTACCAGATTTTAAATCATTCTTGATTCTTTTAACTCTATCCTCTAAGTCTTCAAGCTTAGCATCATAAACAAAAAGTCTAATAACAATCTTCTTGGCGATTTCACCATTTTGAGTTAAGTCCGCCATGTATTGTAAGACATTTGCATATTCATCTTCGGCATCGTTTTGTCTAGTAGCCTTTCGACCATTAAGTGCTCTATCCTTTAACTCATTTAAAGTTCTATCAGCTTGTTTTCTGATTGCTTCGGTACTCTCAGTTCCAATATCAGCAGTCATAATGGTGTTTTCATAATTAGAAACTTGCCACAGCCATCTGATGTCAGGGTCTTGGGGATAGGCAAAAATAGTAAGAATTTGATAATATCCATCGCCACTATTTATGTGTTTGTCGTCAAATGTAATACCACCATGTGATTGGATTCTTTGTAGGTATTCTAGGTCATATCCATCTTTTTCCACTTTTGAAGCAATATTACGTGGGATAGGTTTAATTGGATCAATTTCATCTGTTGTCTTCTTTTTAGGAGAAAATAAAGTTTTAATGCTCATTTCAACACCTCAGTTATCTACTATTCATGTTGTACAGTCGTTCTTGTAATTCAACAGTTTCTTCTTTATCCATAGGACGAATGCTATAGATGTTTCCGTTTGAAATAATTAAGTTGTTCGTTAATTTTCTTAGTTGTTTTTTGGTCTTACCAAAAATTTGAATTGCATAGACACGTTCAACATAGTCTTTAGTATCTTGTTCAATTGCCGCAGCTTTATCCTGATTCTCATTGATCAATGCTAAACGCATTTGTTCTTGCTTAGTTCGTCCTGTATTTTGTCGCAAATGTTGCCAATATAGCTGATTAGCAGACGTATCAACTCGGGCGGTTACTGAAACTAGCTTATGGTCTTCGGTATAGTTTCTTTCACTGAAAGTGAAAGCTTGAATCCATGCCATTAATCCATCTAAATCAATATTAAAAAGGTCGGTTGATCCTACTCTTAGGTACCGTGTATATGTACCATTTTCTTTGGTTAAAATACCGTTTTTATCACAGGCTTTATATCCAAGTAGCCCAATAATAGATTGTGCTGCCTTGTCACGTTCTTTCTCAGCCTTGTCTTGTTGTCTCTTATCTTTAGTAACCAGCACATAGCCAATTGCGCTGGCAATGACAACAATGAAAAATACAATAATTTCCATTAAATGCCCCTTTCAAAATAAAAAAGAGTTAGATTTCTCTAACTCTTTTTTTACGCTTACTTACTACTCGAATTGGATAGTAGTTTTTTCTATCTTGTGCTAAGACCGAAAAAAGTACTTTCCAGTTTCTAACCCTTGGTTGATACGGAGTTCGCATAATTAGCAGAATTGCTAAAATTGGTCCAACAATGAACAAAATAACTTTAAAAATGAAAGTTGTGTTGAAGTAGTTCGCTAACCAGATACCAACAAAAACTCCCATTGCTACAGCGG
>DXEZ01000032.1 GCA_019114715.1 Candidatus Sphingobacterium stercoripullorum
GAAAAACACTGGTAAAGATCGGAGGGCAGAATAACCGGGTGGTAGATACTATTAAAAATGAGGTGGCAGCCTTCACCCCAGTAGGTGCGCTGACCATAACACTTTCCAGTGGTCACGGAATAAAAAAAGGAGATCAAGTGTTGATCAAAAGACCTTCTAGTGAAGCCTGGATCAAAGAGCTTAAAACAGATCACTTTGGTGGAGGGATTACCGCCATTGGCTGGAAAGAAGGAAGGCGCGATATATACTGGGATAGAAAGGTGCTAGCTACCGACGGAAATCAAATCACCCTCGATGCTCCCATTACAACTTCCTTGGATCCTAAGTATGGTGGAGGGGAAGTTTATAAATACAGCTGGGAAGATAGGGTAGAACAGGTGGGGATCGAGGACATCAAGCTAGAATCTTATTACAACCCAGAAAACCCTAAAGATGAGAACCACCGCTGGATGGCCATCACTTTAGATGGCGTGGAAAACGCCTGGGTGAGGAGAATAGAATTTCAACATTTTGCAGGTTCCGCAGTTTATACACTGCAAAACGCAAAAAAAATTACCGTGGAAGATTGTATTGCTCGAGATCCAGTTTCGGAGATCGGTGGGCAGAGGCGATACGTGTTTCATACCAAAGGGCAGCAGACCCTATTTCAACGCATTTACTCCGAGCAGGGGTACCATGATTTTGCTGTTGGCTACTTAGCAGCAGGTCCCAATGCCTTTGTGCAATGTGAAGCCAACGACTCATACAGCTTTAGTGGCGCAGTAGATAGCTGGGCCTCGGGCGCATTATTTGATATTGTCAATATCAACAGCCAAGCTTTGCGTTTTGCCAACTTAGGGCAAAATGAAAATGGTGGGGGCTGGGCAGCTGCAAACAGCGTGTTTTGGCAGTGTGCCTCCAGTATGGTTGAGTGCTATCAGCCTCCAACAGCCCAAAACTGGGCTTTTGGTACTTGGGCGCAGTTTAAAGGAGACGGTTACTGGCAAGCATCCAATGAGCATGTGAAGCCAAGAAGCCTCTACTATGCGCAGCTTCAAGATCGCTTGAAAGATGCTTTTAGTAGAGAGGTAGTGTTGATGCCAGACCCGGGAAGTGCAAGCAGTAGCCCTTCGTTAGAGGTGGCCGCAAAGCTGAGCAAAGAGGCCTATGAAACGCCCCTAACATTACAAGAGTTTATTACCGGGATTCTCCTGGAGTCTTCCAGCGATATTGCAAAGGTGGATCGGTCAGTTAAGCGGTTTGATCCCGCAAAAACAGCGGCTCCTTTGCAGGCTAAAGCATCTCTAAGGCCCGTTGAAATCCATCACGGCTGGCTTACTGCTGAGGACCAGATTTTAATTGGCGGTAAATCCGACGTGCAATGGTGGAACGGTAGCTCTAGAGCGTACGCCCTAAAGGATATGAAACCGCATATTACGCGCTTTGTGCCTGGAGAGGTAGGCACAGGATTGACCGATGATCTCTACCAGGTGCGCGATTGGATGGTGGAGAACCATATTCTATCTATGGACCACAACTACGGGCTGTGGTATGAGCGCAGGCGAGATGACCACGAGCGTATTAAAAGGTTAGACGGTGAGGTGTGGCCACCATTTTATGAACTCCCTTTTTCGCGTTCAGGAAAGGGCACGGCCTACGACGGGCTGTCTAAATACGATTTGACCAAGTACAATCCTTTTTATTGGAACAGGCTGAAAAAGTTTGCCGATCTGGGCGAGCAGGAGGGACGCATGTTGATTCATCAGCATTATTTCCAGCACAATATTTTAGAAGCAGGAGCACATTACACGGATTTCCCATGGCGAACTGCCAATAATATTAATGATGTAGGACTACCTGAGCCCGTTCCTTATGCTGGAGATAAACGGATTTTTATAGCTGAACAATTTTACGATATCACAAATGATAAAAGACGGGCATTACACGAATCTTTTATCCGTAAGTCTTTAGAGAACTTCAAAGACAATAGTAATGTTTTACACTTAATTAGTGAAGAGTTTACCGGGCCCCTACATTTTGTAGAGTTCTGGCTAGATGTGATTGGTGATTGGACTTCCCGTAATGAAAGTAGCCCTTTAATTGGGCTGAGCGCTACAAAAGATGTTCAAGATGCCATCTTAAAAGATCCTAAGCGCAGCGCGCATGTGCAAGTGATTGATATCAAGTATTGGCATTATCAAAAAGACGGTACTATATATGCACCGGAGGGTGGTAAACATCTAGCGCCTAGGCAACACGCTCGTGTCCTTAGGCCTAAAGGTTCTGACGCCGCGCAGATTCATCGCGCCGTGTTTGAATACAAGACACAGTATCCTGAAAAGGTCGTTGTTTACCACGGCGATGGGTACGATAGAGCAGGCTGGGCCATCTTTATGGCAGGAGGGTCCATGGCGAACCTCCCGAAAGCTACCGATAAGGAGTTTTTAAAGCAGGCCTCAAAAATGAGCCCCGCAGTTGAAAATGATCTCTGGGTACTCCAGGGAGATGATGGCATGGTGGTGTATCTGCCAAACCAAGGGGAGCAGACAGTGCATTTACCCGGTGCTAAAAATGGTAGCACCGTGAAAGTGCGATACATAAACCCAAGCACCGGGGAAATAGAAAAGCAGTTAAAAGAAAAATATATAGGCAGTAATTTGAAACTATCGAATGGTGATAAAAAATCATCGGTGGTATGGATAACTTATTAGATAAACATGTTAAGCGTTAAGAATATTTGTGTTGCACTGATGGCTGGTGCATTTGTAGCTTGCGGGCCTGAAGCCGAGAAGCTTACTAAGGAAGAGTTACCTCGATTAGAGGTGTCCGAAAACGGTCGTTACCTGAGTACTGAAAAGGGCGATCCCTTCTTTTGGTTGGGAGATACGGGATGGCTACTATTTAATAAGCTCGACCGCGATGAAGCTGAGGTTTACCTGGAAGATAGAAAGCAAAAAGGCTATAATGTGGTGCAGGCCATGGTCCTCCATACCGTTCCTTCGGTGAATGTGTACGGTGATTCCTCTTTAATTGATGGCGATATTGCTCAGCCTCGCGTAACTATGGGTAATAACCCGGAGAATGAAGATGAGTACGATTACTGGGATCACATCGATTACATCATCGATCTAGCAGCAGATAAAGGAATTTATATGGCGGTAGTTCCTGTATGGGGATCTCCCGTAAAAGCGGGACTGGTGAACTCCAGCCAAGCAGAAAAATACGCTACTTTCTTAGCCAATAGATGGAAAGATAGAAGTAACATTATCTGGCTCAATGGGGGTGATATACACGGTTCGGATAGCACACAGGTGTGGCAAACTATCGGGAAGACCATCCGGGAGATTGATGCGGAGAACTTAATCACCTTCCACCCAAGAGGTAGAACAGCCTCCACCGACTGGTTCCACGATAGCCCGTGGCTGGATTTCAATATGGTGCAATCTGGACACAGACGTTACGACCAGGATACTTCCCAAAATGAGCAGAAGCATTACGGAGAGGATAATTGGAGGTATATCAATGACGACTGGGCTTATTCGCCTGCTAAACCAACTATCGACGCTGAACCTTCCTATGAAGGAATTCCACAAGGCTTGCACGATATTACTGAGCCACGCTGGAACGATGCTGATGTCAGGAGGTACGCTTACTGGTCTGTTTTTGCAGGTGCCTTTGGCTTTACCTACGGGCAGAATTCGGTGATGCAAATGCATTCTGCTACCGATACAACCACAGCGTACGGATCGGATGAAACTTGGCTAGAGGGGATGCAAGCCCCAGGTGCAGGACAGATGCGCTACTTAAAAGAGCTCATCTTATCAAAAGACAATTACTTTGAGCGTGTACCAGACCAAAGCCTGCTGGCGGAAAATGGAGAGCAATACGAGCGCCTGATAGCTTGCCGCACGGATGATTATGCACTGATTTATAATTATACCGGTAGAGACATGAAGGTCAATATGGGAGTGATTAATGGGCAGGAGGTTAAAGCGCAGTGGTTTAACCCGAGGAATGGTGAGCTGACAGAAATTGGAACGTTTGAGAACCAAGGAGTGCAGGAGTTCAAGCCTGAGGGAGAGCATCAAGACGGTAACGACTGGGTGTTAGTATTGGAGTCTATTTAAGGGGTAATATGCAGAATTTCAAGTTATATTTTGTTTTGTTTCTAGGGATACTACTTAGTAGCTCTTGTAGCAAACATGTTTATATGTTTTCATCGTTTCACGAGCCTGCCGATGAGGGGCTGCGATTTTTATACAGTTACGACGGCTATAACTGGGAAGCGCTGAATAAGATTTATTTAAAGCCGGAATTGGGGAGCCAAAAGATTATGCGTGACCCTTCCATTATCAGAGATAAGCACGGTACCTACCACCTGGTATGGACCATTGCCTGGAGGGGTGATAAGGGAATAGGCTACGCTTCTTCTAAAGATCTCATTCATTGGGAGAATAAAAAGATACTTCCGGTAATGGAGCACGAGCCGGAAACGGTTAACGTTTGGGCTCCCGAATTGTTTTACGATGAAAAGGACGATAGGTTCGTTATCATATGGGCATCTACCATTCCTGACCGTTTTCCTTTACATACAGAAAGCAACGACAATAACCAGCGGATGTATGTCACTACGACAAAGGACTTTGTTGACTTTACGCCAACTGAACTGTTCTCGGATCCAGACTTTAGTATCATCGATGCAGTCATTGTAGAGAAAGACCGGGACGATTACGTGCTGGTTCTCAAGGATAACTCCCGCCCGAATAGGAATTTGAAGGTGGCTTTCTCAAGCGATGTACTTGGGCCCTATGAGGATGTATCTGAGCCCTTTTCAGATTATTTAACCGAAGGCCCTTCTGTGGTTAAGATCCAGGATAAATGGTTGATCTATTTTGATTCCTATGGAAGTAAAAGCTACGAGGCAGTGGAAACTACAGATTTTAAAAGCTTCAAGGTGGTAAACGATCAAATCAGCGTGCCGGAAGATCACAAGCACGGTACTATATTTAAAGTTCCTTTAAAAGACTTGAAAAAGATAATTAAACATGATAAGAGCAATCGCTAAACAAACTATAAAGATAGGAGCGGGGTATATGCTATTATGCCTCCTCTCGATGTCGATTAGCCAGGCCCAAGACACCTTGAAGTATACTGGAGAGGCTATGGCTAATGTGGATTATCACCACGGGCAGCTGACGCCAGCCATTGGAGTGCATAATATCCAGGTGTTTAGAGCAAATAGAGAGTTTCCCGGCTTAGTCAACGGTCATAACTTTACCTATAACCACCAGCCGTTTATCGCCTATTGGAACGATACGTATTACCTGCAGTTTCTAAGTAACCCCGTAGGGGAGCATGTGGCTGAAGGAAAGACGGTCCTTCAGCAGTCCAAAGACGGGTACAATTGGACCGAGCCTGAAGATTTATTTCCACCCTACAGGGTGCCCGAGGGTTTTACCAAACCCAATAGAGAGGATAAAGCAGGGAAGGATTTATACGCCATTATGCACCAAAGGATGGGCTTTTTCGTTTCTAAAAACGACAAGCTTTTAACCATCGGATATTACGGTGTGGCACTCGATGCTAAGGATGACCCCAATGATGGGAACGGTATAGGTAGGGTTGTTCGCGAAATAAAGAAAGACGGCAGTTTTGGCCCTATTTACTTCATTCGCTTTAACTCCTCGTTTGATCAAGACCTGGCGGAGTATCCTTTTTATACCCAGAGTGATGATAAGGAATTTATAGAGGCCTGTGAGGAACTGCTAGGCAATTCGCTGATGTTACAGCAGTGGATTGAGGAGGCCGATAGGAACGATCCTATTATTCTTTTTAAGCGCCCACTGAAAGCATTTTCTTATTACAAGTTAGACGACGGAAGGATCGTTGGGCTCTGGAAGCATGCGCTAACATCAGTAAGCCCCGATAGTTTGCTCAATTGGGATTACCCCCCATTAAGGGCGCCCGGCGTGGTGAATAGCAACGCTAAGATTTGGGGACAGCGGACTAGTGACGGGAAGTTTGCAACCGCTTATAACCCCTCAGAGTTTCGCTGGCCACTGGCCGTTTCAACAAGTGAGGATGGATTGAATTATACCAACCTACTGCTATTGAATGGTGAAATTTCTACCATGCGTTACGGAGGGAACTATAAATCCTACGGCCCGCAGTATGTAAGGGGTATACTACCAGGTAATGGAGATCCTAAAGATGGCAATATGTGGCTTACCTACAGCATGAATAAAGAAGATATGTGGGTAGCAAAAGTCCCTTTGCCTGTTACAGAGAAACAAATTGATGCCGTTGAGGATGACTTTAGTGCAAGTAACGCTAGAGAGCTGTTTAATAAATGGAATATCTACAGCCCGCTATGGGCGAAAGTAGAGCTGGTGGAAGGAGCCCTCTCACTCAGCGATAAAGACCGGTACGATTACGGGAAAGCAGAAAGGGTGATACCCAGTAGCCCAGAGGGAATCGTAGAATTTGCCGTTACACCCCAGCAGAATGAGTTTGGGAACTTGCAGATAGAATTGCTGAATGAAAAAGGCCAAGCGGCAACACGTATTACATTCAGTGAAGACGGTTATATTAAAATAAAAACGGGCTACCGCGAGGGTAATCTTTTAGAATACAAGCCAGATGTGAAATATAATTTCTCCATCCATTACAATACGGGCACCCGCTCTTATGAGATATCGGTGAATGACAAAAAAGAGGCTACACGGTTGTTTTTCCAACCGGTAAAACAGATTAACCGCATATCCTTTAGAACCGGAAATGTGCGAACTTATCCAGATGCCAATACGCCAACCGATCAGAATTTCGATGTAGAAAACGCAGGTGTTTCTACCAATAATTCGAATTACCAAATTCATTATTTTAAAGCTAAGAGTATTAAGTAAGTGAAAATGAT
>DXEZ01000289.1 GCA_019114715.1 Candidatus Sphingobacterium stercoripullorum
CAAGTTTGCTTCGTAATTGTTTTGATCGAGGGAAATTATCTGTTCATAATACCTTTGGGCTTTTTCAGTGTTCTTTTGTTTTTGATTTGCAAAGCCTGCTAAATACAGAAGGTCTATGTTCTCTGGCTCAAAGTTTAACGCCTTATCTATTCGGTTAATTAACGCTCCGTATATCTTATTTTTAGCGTATAAATCTACTAATTCAAATATCAATGCTTTGCTATCTGGGAACCTTTGGGAGCCTTCTTCCAATACGTTAATTTGTTCTTGTAGATTCTCACTTCTTTTATAGATTTCTGCAAGTTGCTGGTAATGTTCTGGGCTAGCCCATTCGGCATTTAATATTTGTTTGTAATATTCAATAGACTCCTCGTATTTATCTGCTTGAAATGCCATCAGAGCAAGGTTATTCAATACTTCTGAGTTGTTAGGCATTAGCTTATGAACCCGAGAAAATGAACTGTAGGCTTGGTCAAATTCATTTTCATTCAAAGCTTTATTTGCTTGATGGATTAGCGCCGCTTTAAGGTTTTGTTCTACATACCTTATCTCACTATCGTAGTAGTTGTTTTTTGCGTTGATAAGTTCCAAAGAGTGGTAGGTTTCATCGATTGGATCTTTATCATATCCAACTGTTCTATTGGAGTCTATGTAAGCCAATGAGGAATATATTAGAGCCCTCATTATATTCACTCTGGTAGAAGCCGAATCCCGTTTGGTTTTATAAGCTTTATCTATTTGTTTTTTGGCTTCTTGCAGGTTCTTCATATCACCTGACTGGGTATAACGCGCAAAACTATTACTACTTTCCTTATAAGCAGACTGTGCTACAGCGGTTTGCTGTAGCATCAGTATTGCTAATGTAATTAGTATGCTATATAAGTTGATTTTACTCCTCTTCATTTTCATCTGTAGAATTGTCTTCTCCACTGGAATCGTTTTCAATATGATGATCTTCTCCATCTGTAAATTCTCCTTCAATAACCTCATCTTCCTCATCTTCTCTTTGTACTTTTGCGATTGAAGCGATTTCATCATTTTCTTTTAACGTGATTAATCTTACACCTTGTGTAGCCCTTCCCATGACTCTTAATGTTTCAACTCCAATTCGTATAACGATTCCTGATTTATTGATAATCATTAAGTCATCGTTATCTGTCACGCCTTTAATAGCTACTAAAGAACCTGTTTTATCTGTAATATTAAGGGTCTTAACGCCTTTTCCTCCTCTATTGGTCACGCGATAATCATCTAATGATGAGCGTTTACCGTATCCTTTTTCAGAAACAACTAGCACCGATGTATCTTCATCATTTACACTAATCATGCCAATTACTTCATCAGCTTCGCTTCCTAAAGTAATTCCGCGAACTCCAGTTGCCGTTCTTCCCATTGGTCTAACTTTGGATTCGTTGAAACGAATTGCTCTACCTGATCGTAGTCCCATGAGGATTTCGCTGGATCCATTGGTTAATGATGCCTCAAGCAATTGGTCTCCTTCAGCAATATTGATTGCATTAATACCGTTTGCTCTTGGGCGGGAGTAGGCTTCTAGGGAAGTCTTTTTGATGGTTCCCTTTTTCGTACACATGATAATGTAGTTGTTATCTAGATACTCCTGGTCTTTTAAGTTTTCAACCAAAATAAACGCCTTGACCTTATCGTCTTTTGGAATGTTTATTATGTTTTGAAGGGCTCTTCCTCGAGAAGTTCTACTTCCTTCTGGAATTTCAAAGGCCCGTAACCAATAACATTTCCCGGATTCTGTAAATAGAAGCATATAATTGTGGGTGCTCGCCGTAATAATATGCTCTGTAAAATCTTCATCTCTTGTATTGGTTCCAATGGCACCTTTACCACCACGACCTTGTCTTCTGTATTCAGTTAACGGTGTACGCTTAACGTAACTGTTGTGAGAGATCGTGATAACGACTTCTTCATCATCGATAAAGTCTTCCATAGTCATATCTTCTGCAGAATAGACTATTTGCGACCTTCTCTCATCACCGTACTTCTCTTTAACTTCTAAAAGCTCATCTATAATAATTTGCATTCTTAAACCTTCATCTGCTAAGATGCTTTTCAAGTAAGCTATAGTCTCCTGTAGCTCAGCAAACTCTTGTTTGATTTTATCTCTTTCAAGACCAGTAAGTCTTCTTAGAGTCATGTCTAAAATAGCTTTGGCCTGCTCTTCCGATAAACCAAAACGCTCCATTAATCCTATTCTAGCATCTTCTGGTGTTGCAGAGCTGCGGATTAATTTAATGACTTCATCTAAGTGGTCTATAGCTATTAATAAACCTTCGAGAATATGTGCCCGTTTTTCTGCCTCTGCTAATTCGTATTTAGTTCTTCTGATAACGACCTCGTGTCTGTGATCTACAAACACCTCAATCATATCTTTAAGGTTTAGTAGTTCAGGCCTACCTTTAACAAGTGCAATATTGTTAACTGAGAATGAGCTTTGTAAGGCCGTGTATTTATAGAGATTGTTTAATACTACATTTGCATTTGCATCTCTTCTGATTTCATATACGATTCTGAAACCGTCTCTATCGGACTCATCACGAATGGTACTGATCCCTTCGATCTTTTTCTCGTTAACTAGTTCGGCAGTTCGCTCAATCATTTGAGCTTTGTTGACCAAGTAAGGGATTTCTGTCACGATAATGCTCTCTCTACCGTTTCTATCGGTTTCGATTTCTGCTTTCCCGCGCATTACTATTCTTCCTCTACCAGTTTCAAAGGCATCTTTAACACCGTTGTAACCGTAAATAATACCTCCAGTAGGGAAGTCGGGAGCCTTTATATATTGCATTAAACCCGCAATATCGATATCTCTATCCTGAATGTAGGCAATCATTCCATCTACCACCTCAGAAAGGTTGTGTGGGGCCATATTAGTTGCCATACCTACGGCGATACCAGAAGCACCATTCACCAGTAGATGAGGGATTCTAGTAGGTAATACAGTAGGTTCCTTTAGTGAGTCATCAAAGTTAAGTTGATAATCTACTGTGTCTTTATTGATATCAATTAGTGTCTCTTCAGCTATCTTCTTTAATCTAGCTTCAGTATAACGCATAGCTGCTGGTGGATCACCATCTACGGAGCCGTAGTTACCTTGCCCGTCTACTAAAGGGTATCGTAAAGACCAATCTTGAGCCATACGTACCATTGTGTCGTAGACTGAGAGGTCACCGTGTGGGTGATATTTACCAAGTACATCCCCAACAATACGTGCTGATTTTTTATATGGTTTCCCACTAGTTACTCCCAGGTCAAGCATACCGTATAGTACTCTTCTATGAACTGGTTTTAGACCGTCTCTTGCATCGGGTAATGCACGAGATACAATAACTGACATCGAATAATCGATGTAAGCAGATTTCATATGGTCTTCAATATTAATGGGAATAATCCTGTCGTTTGCAGGAACCAGGTTGTTTTCTGTTTCGTCAGACATCTGTATGAATTACTTTTATCTAAATTCTAATATTATCTCTACTATTTAACTTCGTGTTTGAGGTTTTCTATGTCTGTTTAAATGCATAGCCTCGCATGCGAAGTTACGATTTTTTTACCACATTTGACAGTAGTTTTGGTACTTATGGACTGCTTATCAATTAATATAAAGTGTGTTCGGTGTAGATTACTAAGAGCTCAATTAATTTTCATCTCTTTTACTCTGATCTATTGTGTCTGGGTATCTTCACCAATGGCGCGAATAACGATTTACAATGTTTCTTTGTAAACTGATACTCGGAATTAATTTATTTCATTTATAAGTCCACTTTCTATCTGCTAGCGTCAGTTCCTGATTATTTGCCTAAAATATAGGATTTGCTCTCAAGTTTAGAAAGAGTCGTTTTAAAATACTTTACCCCGTTCCTATTTTCATTTTGCAATAGGACGTTGTGGAAGCATTAATTAATTGTCGAAAAACAGCTTTTCTAATTTTAGGGGCTCGATATATTCTTCATTCTGATACACTCTCATATTACCTGCTGAAAGCTCATCAATCAACATCAAACTACCTTCTGAATCGTAACCGAACTCTAGTTTTATGTCGTATAAAGCTAAGTTTTTTTCTTCCAAAGAGTTCTTAATGTGTCCTGCAATGGTTTTGGTTAAAGCTTCTAACTCTTCATACTGTGCGGAGTTTAATATTAATAGGTTTTCTAAAGTGGCTTTAGATATTACAGGATCTCCTTTGTCGTCGTCCTTTAATGTTATTTCTACCAAAGCGTCAAGATCTTGAGCTAAAGTACAGTAGGTCTGGTATCTTTTATAAAAACTTCCTACAGCCTTGTATCTGCATATTACTTCGAGGCCTTTACCTATAGGATTCGCTTTTTTGACTTCCATTTGGGCTTTCTCTACGTTGGAAGATATGTAATGGGTTGCTATTCCTTTTTCAGTTAACATTTTAAAAAAGTAAGCGGACAGTCTTAGTCCTGACTTCCCAATTCCGTCTATTGTTAACCCAACACTATTTGCTCCTGGGTCAAACACACCATCTTTACCTGTTACATCATCCTTAAATTGTAAGAGAACTTTGTTGGAGCCTAATTGATAAACATCTTTTGTTTTCCCTGAATAAATTAATTCCATATGTCTATTGCTATTTGTCTGTTTTGCAAAATGTTAATTATCGTTTTTGAATTTTTGATATGAATCTAATATATACACTCTTAAATCCTCGTCTGAGGCATTTTCTATATCTTCAATATTTGGTCTATAACGCTCCATAAATAATGCCAAATCACTTTTATTTAATGGTAAAAGTGATAAAATGAGTTTATCATTAAAACGTCTATCAATTATTCTAGAGTTCTGTTCAACCTCTAAAATTGCAAGGTTTTTTCTTGCGTTTTTTGCATCTTTTCCAAAGATCCTAGAAGGGGAGAATCTTACCCCTCCTTGATTTACACTCGCATCAGCGAACTTTCCTTCTCGCTTTGCCTTAGCTATTTCTGCGCTCAACCTGCTGTCTGTTAGCCTGCTGACAATAACCTCGTCGAGTTGAATGGTGGCGTCGTCTTTTAACATATAAACTCTATAGACCCCATCAAAATGATATATGAAAACGGTGTCAGTTTGGTAGCCTATTGATTTTATTTCTAATAGGTCGTTCATACTTGCACTGATAGTGAATTTCCCATCTTTATCTGATTCTGTCTTTTTTGCGCTCGATAAATTAGTGATTTCTGCTCCACTTAACCTTTCCTCACTCTCGATGCTATGTACAATTCCGCGTATGCTTTCTTGGGAATGAGCGTATAAGTTGCATGAAATAATAATGGATAACGTTAATATAATGTGTATTAGTTTCATGTTTCGTTACTTTGAGGTCCAAACGTTGTTCTCTGGATTTATGTCAGGATATTTTCGATCTGGATCTATTATTACTTTTTCTAATTTTTCTTGAGTAGGAATTTTAACCGTCCACTTGTTGGTGTTTTGCCAAATGTCTACAGGCAGCTTGATTCGGTGTTTTTCTCCACTCTCTGTAGTTGCTTCTATAACAACTGGCATAGGCAATTGTTCTAAATTTGAAATCGTTACTAATGCACCATTGTTGGGGGAGGCCAGGATGTATTCGACTTTTTCAATGGCTTGGTCTAATAACCAATTGTTTAGAAACCACCCTCTCCAAAACCAAGCTAAATCAACTCCAGTTTCATTTTCTATGCATCTGAAAAAATCATCTGGTGTTGGATGCTTGTAGGCCCAATTCTTAATATATGTTCTAAAAGCCTTGTCAAAGCTTTCTTTACCGATTATTTCTTCTCTTAGAAGTTCTAGGCCATATTGCGGTTTGTAATAAACTAATAAACCAATATTTCTTTCTTTAATCCCCTGTGGAGTACTCATAACGGGCTCTAGGCTTTTAGATGAAAATGCTTTAGCAATTGCATTCCTTGCACCTATATTAGAATGATACTCTCCTTTATTGAATTGCTTGGTAGATAGAGTGTTCATAAACATATTGAGGCCTTCATCCATCCATCCGTGCAACCTTTCATTACTACCTACAATCATAGGGAACCAGTTGTGACCAAACTCATGATCTGTAACATCCCATAGGTCAGCTCCTTTGGCATCAAAACTGCAAAAAGAAATGGCAGGGTATTCCATTCCTGCTACATTACTCGCTACATTTACAGCTATAGGATAAGGGTATTCAAACCATTTTGCAGAATAATGTTCAATAGCTGCTTTTGTATATTCGGTAGATCTTTCCCAGCCGTTATTTCCTATACTTTCTTTTGGATAAGCAGACATAGCTAATATGGATTTATTGCTACCTATAGAAATTTTAGCAGCATCGATTATAAATGCTGCTGAGGATGCCCAAGCAATATCTCTCGCATTTTTAAGTTCAAACTTCCAAGTTTTTTGCTGCTTGCTTTTGGACGATAGATTCGCAATTTCATTGACCTCTTTTTCATCGCGGATAATTACCGTTTTTGAACTGTTTCGGGCTTGATCTAAGCGTCTAAGTTGCTCATCGGACCAAACTTCTTCTGGATTAAGTAGCTCAGCTCCCATAACCACAATGTGATCAGAAGGGACAGTTACTTCGACCTGGTAATCTCCATACTCCAGATAAAATTCACCTGGACCCGTATAGGGCGTGGTATTCCATCCTAAGATGTCATCATAAACACTTACGCGTGGGTACCATTGTGCAATGGCGTAGATGTTCCCGTTTTCTGTAGCCTGAATACCGGTTCGATCGGCTCCATATTGGGGTATTATATAAGAGTAGGAAATACCAATTGTTATTTCACCGCCTTCAGGTGCTAAAGAATTTGGTAAATCAATACGCATTCTAGTATCATTGATCGTATATCTCTCACTTGTTTTAGCATCTAATTTAATCTCCGTGAATTCAAACCCTCCATCAAATTCAGAGGCTGCATCTCCATATCTACTAGCTGATTGTGGTGTTGTTTTTTGTCCGATTGAATTCTTTTGAAATAAATTTTGATCCAGTTGTAACCAGATGTAATCTAAAGTATCAGGACTGTTATTTACATACCTTAACGATAGATTAGCTGTAATTTTATTGTGCTCAGGGTCTAAAGAAGCCTTGATTGTATAGTGCGCTTCATTCTGCCAATATTTTGGTCCTGGTTTACCACTTGCAGATCGGTAAGAAGTTGCCGTTGTGGAATAAAAGTTGGGAGCAAATGCTTGGGTATAATCGTAGGAGCTTTGGGTTTGTTGTGCGAAAGAAATTCCGAGGAAGAATAGAGCGAAAATGCAAAAATATAGTTTTTTCATGACTGGGGGTTATAAGAACAATGTAGCTAATTGTTCTTCGTTAAATCCAACAACAATTCCGTCTTTGTGCGATATAACTGGCCGCTTAATTAGGCTGTTGTTCGCGAGCATGGCCTCTATTGCGCTTTGGGCGTCTATAACCTTATCTTTCTCTTCTTGACTCATTTTTCTCCAGGTCATACCTCTTTTATTTACAAACTCTTGCCAATCGGTTTGACTGTGCCAATTTGAAATTAAGTCCTCGGTAGCTGGCTCTTTTTTATAATCGTGGAAGGTATAAGAAATGTTGTTCTCATCGAACCAATTCAGTGTTTTTTTTATTGTTCCACAATTTTTAATGCCGTAAATATGTACCATTTTAATTCTTAATTTTAAAAAACGAAAATCATGTTATTAAGCTTCTAAAATAAGGTTTTTATATGAAATATCTGATGTGTTTTTAAGATAATTTTTAAATTATGGAATTAAATTAAAAGCAATTGATTATAACCTTACTCTAGACGAGTATATCTTTGGAACCGCGCAAAATCCCACCTTTTGTCTTTTTGAATCATAAGAATAGGACTGTATTATAAAGTTTTTAAAAGGTATCAATTGCTGGGTACTCTATGCTCTTTGCCTCGTTTGTAGACGGAGAGTTCATTTGAATTGGGGGAGTGGAAGTTAAGGAGTACTTTTGGTTGGTCAAGTTACTTTTGGCATGGTTCATGTTTGAGTATGGTTACCCTGGAAAATGTTTGATAACCAAAATAATATCATTGGAGAAACTTTGAGAATAAGTCTTTTAATATATACTTTGTTTGCATCTATTTTAATAGTAGGATGTAAAGCAGGAGGAGGCAACAATAAAAGTAGCACCTCAAAACATGATATAAATAATAATTTAACGGTCAATGAATCGGTATTTAAAGACCGTGCAAACTTAAGGTATACTAGGCCATTGTTTGATATTCTAGATATTACGCGTGAGAAAGAGTTCCTTTATGTTAAAATTAAGGGCGGGTCTGAAGCACCAGACGATTATCAGTTTTTCTGGGATGGTGAGTTGATAGAGGTTCATCCTTTGACGTGTAATTTGCTGATTAAATACAAAGGAGAAATTCAAGAGTACAGCTCCGATAGACTTTCTTGGGTTAAAATTGATATCTCCCATATAATAAAACAAGGAGATAAAAAGCCATTACAGTTCGTCGTATACAACGCCTCGAAAAATCAAGTTAAAATTCTAACACCCAAGGGAGAGATTTTCAATAGCAAAGGAACTGTTTTTAATAACTAAGTTTACTTTCTAAGCTCCATGATACGAGCTACATATTTACCGATGATATCAAATTCTAAATTGACCTTGTCTCCAGGTTCGACATCTTTAAGATTGGTATGTTCCAAAGTATAGGGGATGATGGCTACGGAGAATTTATCGTCAATCGAGTCCAATACTGTTAAACTAATACCATTGACCGTAATGGAGCCTTTCTCAACTGTAAAATAACCACTTGGATCTACGTTGTATTGGAAAGTGAAAATGACGCTTCCGTCTTTATCTTCTTTATCAGTACATATCCCAGTTTGATCGACATGTCCCTGTACAATATGTCCATCTAGTCGCCCACCAATTTTAGTGCAGCGCTCTATATTCACCTGGTCACCTACTTTTAAATCGCCCAGGTTGGATTTGTTTAAGGTTTCCTCTATAGCCGTTACTACATACTGATCATCTATAATCTTTACTACTGTTAAGCACACACCATTGTGACTTACGCTTTGATCCACATTTAGTTCATTTGCAATGTCTGATGCTAGGGTAAAATGAATATTGCTCCCTTCAATTTGTATATCCTTTACTTCTGCAAGTGTTTCAATGATTCCCGTAAACATAAAATGGGTTTTTAAGAATTGTAATGTAATAGTTTAGTGTAGTTAAGCTTCTGTAAATTAGAGTCTATCTGTCTTCTTCCTCCAGTACTTCTACATCTTCCTCTTTGATAGTATCTACAGGCTTTTCTTTTTGATAATCATTTCTCAAGTCATCGGTAACCGTTCCTTCCCATAAAGGGGTATTGGTGAAATAGCCAGCTTTTGCGATCATGTGAGCTGCAATTGGTGCTGTTAAAACTATAAAAAATACTACAGCAATTGCTTTAGTTACCACCGAAATATCCTGAGAAAGTAGAGCTGCACACAAAAGAAATATTCCAACTCCCATCGTCGCAGCTTTCACTGTAACGGATAATCGAAGGTAAAAGTCAGGCATCCTCAAGACGCCAATGCCAGCAAACAGAATGGATAGCGATCCAATACTACTTAATATAATTACTATTGTTTCAGTCATTGTCTTTTTTATTAGTTTTTACGATGTAAAAAGAAAATGCAATTGTGCCTAAGAAAGCAATCAATGCTAAAATTACGGCAATATCTAAGAATAATTCCTGTTGAGTTCTAATGCTGTAGACAGTAATTAACCCAATACCCATCGTAATAATTAAATCAAGTGCAATAATGCGGTCCACTACTCGAGGGCCTATTACTAGCCTGATGAAAACTAAAACAGCTGCAATGGCGATTACAGGGAAAACGAAATAATCTAAATAACTGTCTAAACTCATCTTAATGCATTCAATAATTTTCTTTCTAAAACATTTTCAACGTAAGTCAAAAACTTTTGTTTGTCTTTCATGTACATGACATGTATATAGATGGATTTTTTGTCCTCACTAACGTCCACAACTATTGTTCCAGGAGTCATAGCGATTACTGCTGCTAAAAGGTTTATTTCTAGATCGGTTTTAGCATGCATGTTGTATTTTACAATACCTGGTCTAAAGAAATAATTCGGAGTTATCACATCGTATGCCACCTGGACATTGGCCACTATCATCTCGTATAAAAAGAATAGCAGGAAGCCAATCATCTTAGGAACTTTGGTAAAGTAAGATATATCTTCATCGTTTCGGTGTAAAAACCATAGAATAAGAAAGCCCAATATAAAACCAAAGATAAAAGTACCATACGAGAATGAACCACTCAGCGTGAGCCAAGTAAAAGCTAAAAGTAGGTTCATTAAAAAATTATTCACCATGGTAATTGTATTTTTATTTTAAAACAGCATTAATATAAGAAGAAGTATCCAATAGTTCATCGGTTATTCTCTC
>DXEZ01000290.1 GCA_019114715.1 Candidatus Sphingobacterium stercoripullorum
TGTTAAGAATAACTAGGAGAGGATTTAAAGAAGAGGTTTTCTTGTTGCGTGCTTAAGATTAAAGTCTGCAATCTTTTGGTACTTAGTCGAGTTTGGTAAGTTTCAATTAAAGGGTGGAAACTTATAGAGGACTGCTCTATAAAAAGACATTTGATGCAGCTTGGAGGTTAGGTTTCTCATGCTGAGGGGAGGTTTATATGGAGCCCAGAGATTGCGGTAATAAAAAAGCAGCTACCCCAGAGGGATAACTGCTTATTCTAAACTTTATGATTTAGACTAGTAAAGCGTGAACTCTACTCTTCTGTTTTTCTGTCTGCCTTCTGCAGTAGCGTTGCTAGCGATAGGTTGGTTTGGACCGTACCCAGTAGCTTCAATGCGTGATGCATTCGCTCCTTTAGAAACTAAATAAGCTTTTACAGATTCTGCTCTTTCTTTAGATAATCTCAAGTTCAGTTGTAGAGAACCGGTGTTATCTGTGTGACCAGCTAACTTTAAGCTGAAGTTTTTCTCAATCAATAAAGCAGCAACTTTATTTAAGCTTGCAAAAGAGCTGGGGCGAATGGTCGCTTTACTCAGGTCAAACTCCAAGTTGGCAATCGCCTCATCAACTACTTTTTTATCTTCCTCAGTTACGATTCTCTCGATCACCTTAGTCTCATGCTTCAACTCAGGAAGTGGACATCCCGAACCGTCAACTTTAACACCTTTTGGTGTATCAGGACATTTGTCGAATTTATTAGGTACACCGTCGCCGTCGTCATCCTGAAGGTCTGCTTGGATAGACTCCAGTTCAGCTCTTAAAGATTGGTTGTCAGCTGCCAGTCTTTCTTTCTCCGCTGCTAGTACATCGTATTTGTGGTTGTAATCTTCCACCAGTGTAGCAACAGGGTTTGAGTTGTTTAAGGCTGGTTTAGCCGGGTTTCCTAGAGTGAACTCCAATCCTGCGTGTGCATAAGAGAATAGGTCGTTTTTATAAGTTCCTCCAGTAGAGCCGTCGAATCTTTGATTCGCCCAGTTAAGCTGGTAACCGATATCTAAATTCACTCCCTTAGCGATAGCAAACTTAATACCTGCATCAACAGGAACATATAGTTTTGTTTGATTGTCTAGCGTTGTGCTTTCTTCACCATTCATAACTGTGGTTTCAAAGTCCATAACTCCTAAACCAGCTGCAAAGTAAGGCTTGATGATGCTGTTGAAGAAACGCCAGTTTGAATTACCGAAAGTCCATTCACCCGATAATGCTGCCGACCAAGGGACCTTTGTTTCAAAGGCCAAGTCTAGATCTTCGTTCTTACCACCTACTTTACCACCTAAGTATTGCGCTTTAATACCAAAAGATGGAGAGATTTGTTTTTTAACGTACGCGCTATAACCAAAGTTGTTTTCTAGCTTATCAAAACCGTCTCTATTGAATCCGAAAATATTCCCTTGGTTTAATAATCCCGCGTTAACGCCAATAGACCAGGTTCTATACTGATCGATGGAGCCAAATGGTGTCGTGTTTTCTACAGTGCTTTTATCTTGAGAAATTGCGGAGCTAGCTAAGAGTCCCAGTGCTACTGCAAAAGATGTTTTTAAAGTATTAATTTTCATATTTTTTTAAATTGTATAATCTCATTTTAGCAATATTTTTGCCAATTCTTCCCATGCCAGCGGCTTCCCCCTTGCGAAAACTAGGGGGTTAAAATGTTTATTTCTGTATGTTGTTGATTAGTAGTGTTATAGGTTGTTTTTCTAAGGCTTGATTTTGTAGCAGATGAACTACACCAAGGCCCGAGTAATTTCGAGCCTTAGTAGCTGTTATTTATCAAAAAAGGATGGAACGACCATCGTTTGAGCTAGTTTCTTGGAGACTGAGTCTTGAAATAATTTTCTAAAGAAGGACCGCCTGGTTTTGGTAATAACTAGGATGTCGATTCCTTCCGCTTGGACCTTCCGGTTGATCTGCGCGGCTAAAGCGCCACGCTCCACGTCCTCATCTTTAATGGCATCGAGCACATAGTCCACCTTCTTTAATCCTTCCCAGCCTTCTAGGTGCACCAGCCAGGCTTCCATTTTCTCTTGGATTTCCCCGAGGTCTTCACTGGGGCTGTAGGCGTGCACTAGCGTGAGGTGTTCTATCGGTCCGCCGCTAATGGTTATAAACTTCTTTAAGGTGTCCAGCTCCTCGGCCTTAAAGTTGGTTAAGAGGCCCACCTTTGTCGTTTTAAACTCTGTATATCCGCTTGGTACAACAAGAACGGGAACTGGAGAAATATCGGTGATTTTGGCGGTAGTCGTACCCCAGAAGAATGTTCTCACTGCGCTATGACCTTTTGCGCCTAGTACTATCAAATCGTAGTTTTGCCTTTTTACAATTTGCGGAAGTTTATCATCTAAAAGGCCCCTCTCGCACTGCTCGGTGATGGTAATTCCCTCGTACTGCTCCTCAAGGTCTGTTAGCAGATTTAGAATAGTGATATCCGCCTTTAGCAGTGGGGAGGTCGGTGCGGGTGCGTTTTTTTCATCTTGAAAGTTCGACGATCGCACCGTGTAGAAGTGAAGTAGATGCATCGGGTAACCCTTGCTGAGGGCTAAGCTTGCCGCGTATTTACTGGCATCTAAAGAGTTGGAAGAAAAGTCTGTCAGTATTAAAAGTTTTTGCGCCATATAATTTAATATGTTAGTGCCTGTAAAGTTAATGAATTTTAATGTTCTATTAGCTAAATACTTAATGTAGTATTATTAATGGAGCCTATCAAATTTTGAGGCTTTGTAATCCATTTGAATTTCAGTATTTTTGTGCGTTTAATATTCGAATATGACAAGCAAAGAAATTAGAGATACTTTTTTAAAGTTTTTTGAATCCAAGTCTCATAAGATTGTTCCTTCGGCACCTGTGGTCATTAAAAATGACCCTACCTTGATGTTTACCAACGCCGGAATGAATCAGTTTAAAGATTTGTTTTTAGGGGAAAAGGTCCCAGAGCACCTGCGGGTGGTGGATACGCAGAAGTGTCTGCGTGTTTCTGGGAAGCACAATGACCTGGAGGAAGTTGGAATGGACCACTACCACCATACATTTTTTGAGATGTTAGGAAACTGGTCTTTTGGAGACTATTTCAAAAAAGAGGCTATTGCTTGGGCTTGGGAACTGTTAACAGAGGTGTATAAGCTAGATGAAGATAGGCTATATGTAACCGTCTTTGGTGGAGATGCTGCCGAAGGGCTAGCTATGGACCAAGAGGCTTACGACTTCTGGTTACAGCATGTTCCAAAAGAAAGGATCTTGATGGGAAGTAAGAAGGATAACTTCTGGGAGATGGGAGAAATGGGTCCCTGCGGGCCTTGTTCGGAGATCCACTTTGATATGCGTACCGATCAGGAGCGCCAGGAGCTTCCAGGAGATAAGCTCGTGAATGAAGACCACGAGCAGGTGATAGAGGTGTGGAACCTGGTTTTTATGCAGTTCAATAGACTGCAGAGTGGTAAGCTAGAGCCGCTACCGGCTAAGCACGTGGATACCGGGATGGGACTCGAGAGACTTGTTAGAGCCATTCAGCAAAAAACTTCCAACTACGATACCGACCTGTTTGTTCCACTCATTGAATTTATTGAGAAAGAATCGGGTAAGACCTACGGCGATAATCTCCAGGATGATATCGCCATGCGTGTGCTTGCCGACCATATACGTGCCGTGTGCTTTACCATTGCCGATGGGCAGCTACCTTCGAACAATAAAGCGGGGTATGTTATCCGTAGGATATTGCGTAGAGCAGTGCGTTACGCCTATACCTTCTTAGGGTTTAAAGAGGCCTTCTTTTATAAGCTCACGCCACTACTGGCTGAGCAGTATAAAGGAGTCTTTGATGAGCTCTATGAGCAAAAGGATTTTGTAGAAAAGGTAATCTACGAGGAGGAGATGTCCTTCTTAAAGACACTAACGGTAGGAATTGAGCGCTTTGAGTCTTACGCCAGCAGCCACAAAGCTGTAGATGGAGCGTT
>DXEZ01000291.1 GCA_019114715.1 Candidatus Sphingobacterium stercoripullorum
ATGAAAAATGAATTAAAACACCTAAAAATCAATCAAGAAAACTCTGGAACATCAACCGGAAGGGATTGGTTTAGAGGTGGTGAATGGATTTCTTCTCATTCACCCGTGGATGGGCAGCTTATAGGGAAAGTGCAACTTACCAGCCCTGAAGAGTACGATCAGGTTGTTAAAAAAGCACAAGAAGCGTTTCTATATTGGAGAGAGGTTCCAGCCCCTAAACGCGGTGAGATTATTCGCAAATTCGGGGAGTCTCTTAGGAAAAACAAGGAAACCCTTGGTAAGCTCGTTTCTTATGAGATGGGAAAGTCCTACCAGGAAGGTTTGGGTGAGGTACAAGAGATGATAGATATTTGTGACTTTGCTGTTGGGTTATCTCGGCAGCTATAAGGATTAACTATTGCATCGGAAAGACCCTCTCACCGCATGTTTGAGCAGTACCACCCCCTAGGGATTACTGGAATTATTTCCGCTTTTAACTTTCCAGTTGCAGTATGGTCTTGGAATGCAGCCTTAGCTCTAGTCTGTGGAAATGTCATCCTATGGAAACCCAGTGAAAAAACCCCACTATGCGCTATAGCATGTCAAAATTTACTGGCGGAAATTTTAAGTGAAGAAAAATTACCCGAAGGAATCTCAAGTTTAGTAACTGGAGGAAAGGATATTGGTGAAAGGCTAGCCCAAGACAGGCGTATAGCCTTAGTATCTGCAACAGGCTCTACAGCTATGGGTAAAAGTGTTGCCGTGGATGTCGCTAAAAGATTGGGACGCTCATTACTCGAATTGGGAGGGAACAACGCCATAATAGTCACACCAGATGCAGATTTAAAAATGACAATTATAGGTGCCGTGTTTGGAGCAGTAGGTACGGCAGGGCAAAGATGTACAAGCACAAGAAGGCTAATTGTTCATGAATCTATATACGACAAGGTGAAAGATGCTTTATTGAGTGCCTACCAGCAAATTAAAGTGGGTGATCCTTTAGACGCTAAAAATCACATGGGACCGCTTATCGATAAATCTGCTGTAGAAATGTATTTAAAAGCACTAAAGAGTGTTGAGGAGGAAGGTGGAAACTTCCTCATTAAAGGAGAGCAGTTAACAGGTGAACAATACGCAAGTGGCTGTTATGTAACTCCTAGTATTGCGGAGGTGAGCAACAGTATGTCTATCGTTCAGAACGAAACATTTGCACCGATTTTATACCTGATCAAATATTCAGGTGATGTCCATGAAGCCATCAAGATACAGAACGATGTACCTCAAGGCCTATCGAGCGCAATAATGACTCAAAATTTACGGGAAGCAGAATTGTTTTTAAGTGCTGCTGGATCCGATTGCGGTATTGCCAATGTGAATATAGGCACATCGGGCGCGGAAATAGGTGGCGCCTTTGGAGGTGAAAAAGAGACCGGTGGTGGACGAGAGTCTGGCTCGGATGCATGGAAATATTATATGAGAAGGCAAACCAACACGATTAACTATTCAACTGAAATACCTTTAGCACAAGGCATTACCTTTAATCTGTAAAATAACAACTATGAGAAAAGTACACGATATATTATCTAAACATATTTTAGCTGACGGCTACCCACTGGTAATGGATTTAGAGAAATCCAACGGTTCCAACTTAGTAGATGTAAACGGCGATTCCTACCTAGATCTATTTAGTATGTTCGCCTCCTCACCTATTGGATATAACCACCCATATATTTTAAAAAACAAAGATCAGCTGACCAAAGTAGCCATCAATAAGCTGGCGCTATCTGACGTATATCCGAAAGAGTTTGCAGATTTCCTAGAGACTTTCGAAAGAGTGGCAATCCCAAAGGGTTTGGACTATTGCTTTTTTATTGATGGTGGCGCACTGGCTGTTGAGAATGCCCTTAAAGCTGCCTTTGATTGGAAAACAAGGCTGAATTTCAAAAAGGGAATAGTAAAGGAAGCAGGCAAAGTCATACACTTTAAAGATGCCTTCCACGGACGTACAGGATACACCCTATCTTTAACTAACACATCTGACCCTCGGAAGTATGCTTTATTTCCAAAATTTGATTGGCCACGCCTAGAAGCCCCAAAGGTTAGCTACCCTTTAACACCAAATACTATCCAAGAGTTAGAGTACCAAGAAATCCAAACCATTGAAGCTATTGAGGACATACTAAAAAAATCTCCCAATGAGGTGGCCTGTGTATTAATAGAAACAATTCAGTCGGAAGGTGGCGACAACCACTTCAGGGATGAGTTTTACATCAAGCTACGCGAAGTATGTGATAAGCACCAAATACTGCTAGTCTTGGACGAAGTGCAATCGGGCATGGGTCTTACTGGCAAAACTTGGGCTTATCAACACTATAGTATTGTACCAGACCTTATAGCTTTTGGTAAAAAGAGTCAAGTCTGCGGGGTATTAGCCAATAGAGAGAAAATGGATCAAGTAGATGCACACGTGTTTAAAGAGTCCAGTAGATTGAATTCTACTTTTGGAGGGAATCTGGTTGATATGGTGAGATTTAAATTGATATTGGAAGTTATTGAGTCAGAAAAACTCTTCGATAACGCCAGTAAAATGGGTGATTATCTCTATAAAAAGTTAGAAAAGCTACTGAAAAAGCACACCAATCTATCCAACCTTAGAGGTAAGGGACTGATGATTGCTTTTGACTTTGCCAATTCAACGCAAAGGGATGAATTCGTAAAAAATGCGTATAAAAACAAGCTGCTAATTCTAGGCTGTGGAGATAAGAGCATTCGTTTCCGCCCACACTTAAATGTCACTAAGTCCACTTTAGATGATGCCATCAAGGTAATCGAAAAATCACTTTAAAAGCAGAAATAGCATAGGTTTTAATTAATAAACCTATGCTATCTATACTATTTCTTTAGGCTTATGGAAACTTAATCAACACTTTTCAAAGCTGTAAATTTACCAGTAACGTCAACTGAATGACCTGTTAAATCATATTCAGCATTTTTCATTGTAAATTCTCCTTTTATTCGCTCTTCTGTTGACTCGATAATCACCAACTCCCCCTCATTGGCGTGATATGATCTATACGTATAATCATTTGGGCTAACCTCAAATGTATCCTCATAAAATGCATCAAAATAGGATGATTGATTCTTATCCTGAGTGAATCTATAAGTACCAACTGGAATGATAATTCCATCTTCTAAAAACCTAGCGTTAAAAGAAAGATTAAATCCACTAATTGCAGTGCCATCAGATTCACCACTTATAGATATTCCTAATTTAAATGCTCCGCCTTCTCTATACAAAAATGAGGCGTTTTTTATTTTCTTCTTCCCTTCAACTGCGACATCTCCAGTTACGTAGATTT
>DXEZ01000292.1 GCA_019114715.1 Candidatus Sphingobacterium stercoripullorum
CCAGTAACGTGTAGGTTTAGGGTGGTTGTGAACCGCTACTTTCACTTGATGTGTACTGGCTAGCTCAGCGATCAATGAAAGGAATTTTGGATCGGGCTCCACGTTGATCACCCCCACGTTCATTTCATTAGCAAAGCTAAAAAGATCCTTCCAGCCTTCTTCATCGGACGCCCCCACAACACCAAATGCTACTAAATCAATTCCGTAAGCTTTCAAAAGTTCTTTTACCTTTTGCTTTCCCTCGGTGCTTAACTGCGCCGACATCTCTTCGGGGAAATTTTCCGCGATGGGCTGTCCAAAATAAGCCTCCACACTTTTCAGTCCCGACTCTTTGGCCTTACTGAGTGCCTCTTCAAAAGTAAATAGCCGGAAAGTATAGGTCTGAGCGGATAGCGTCCAGCCTAAATTACGCTCTGGATAATTTTGTGCAAAAACTACGGAGATAGGTGCTAAAAGAAATACTACACTCCAAAGTAGCAACTTGTTGATTGTTTTCATAATGTATACGTTTATTACATCTAATTATACTTAATTCATCACTTTCTCAAACTTAATTAAAAAATATGCAATACTTTCTCATAAAATAAAAATTACTCATTCCCAAACCCCCATTTGACTAAAAAAACGTCAATACACCATCTTTTTTATTATCAATTTAATATTTATAATTTTGTTATTTTGTTAAAAAAATAATAAAACCTATTAATTACTATTAATAAATATAAATTTCATAATTTTGCCTCAAACATTATTATCAAAACTAACAAACGATGATTCAAAACGTCTTGAAAACGGAAGAAATGATTCAACAGATAATTAATCAAGCAAAAAAGGTTCACCTTAATCTTCCACCCGACAAGCTTAGCCACCAAACTGTAGCTAACAACCAAGGGAAAGAGAACGATTTGGGAGCTCTGTGTGTAGACACAGGGAAATTTACGGGGCGATCCCCAAAAGATCGCTTTATAGTCAAAGACAACTACACGCAAGACCATGTAGACTGGGGAGATATCAACAAAGGAATCACCCCTGAATCCTACCAAAAAATCCTTTCCAAAATGATCAACCATTTGAAAGATAAGGAAATTTGGTATAGAACGGCTTCTGCAGGTGCAGATGAAGATTACCAGGTAGGTATCCATGTCATCAATGAAACGCCATGGGCGAATTTATTTGCTAACAACTTATTTTTAAGGTCCTACAATAAAAGCAATGCGGCTAAAGACTGGACCATATTACACGCACCTAGTTTTTTCGCTGACCCAGAAACCGATGGTACCCGAAGTGAAAACTTCACCATCCTCAACTTAAGCGAGCGCATAATTTTAATAGGTGGTAGCGCCTATACTGGGGAGATAAAAAAGGGAATATTCAGCATACTGAACTTCCTACTACCCATTGAGCATAATGTTTTATCCATGCACTGCTCAGCCAATGAAGGTAAAGACAAAGATGTCGCTTTATTCTTCGGGCTTAGTGGCACAGGTAAAACAACCTTAAGTACCGAAAACAACCGTAAGCTAATTGGCGACGATGAGCACGGATGGTCCGATAAAGGCATTTTCAACTTTGAGGGCGGCTGTTATGCTAAATGTATAGACTTAAGCCCAGAAAAGGAACCGGAAATCTATGGTGCCATTAAACCAGGTGCACTTCTGGAGAATATCGTGTTTTTCCCCAATAGCAATAAAGTAGACTTCTCTAATGGGACAAAAACTGAAAACACGAGAGTTGCCTACCCGATTGAACATATTGAAAATAGGAAAACCTCTTCTACAGGCGGGTTGCCTAAAAATATATTTTTCCTAACCTGCGATGCCTTTGGTGTTTTGCCGCCCATATCGCGCCTAACGCCGCAGCAAGCCATGTACTATTTCATCAGTGGCTATACCGCAAAGGTAGCTGGCACAGAAATAGGTATCATTGAGCCTCAAAGCACATTTTCTGCATGTTTCGGAAAAGCTTTCTTGCCTTTACATCCTACTAAGTACGCTAATATGCTGGGTGACCGGTTAAACCAAGGCAATATCAATGTATGGCTAGTCAATACCGGCTGGATTGCGGGACCATACGGAACAGGTGAAAGGATTTCTTTGAAGTACACCAGGAGCTTGATTCATGAAGCCCTCTCAGGTGAGCTCGATAAAAAGGAGTTTAAGACACTCCCAATTTTCAACTTGCAATACCCAAGTACTTCCTCCCATGTACCTGCAGAGATTTTAAACCCATCTGCATCTTGGGAGAATCAAGACGATTATACCGCACAAGCAGAGAGGCTTGCCTTACAGTTTGTTGAAAACTTCAAACAATACAAGGACCATGCTGAGGAGCAAATCATCCAAGCAGGTCCAAATTTATCCAAACTGTCTATTTAGTCCGTTAATTTCAATTTTCATAAGAGTAGGAAAGCAGGGACCCAGTCCCTGTTTATCCGCTCTAACTGCCTCGCCTAATAAGGCTGTTACGCTTACACACTTCACACCGAGTCTTCTTCCTTGAAATTCTTTCCAAAAACACGTCCGTCGCACGGATTTTAAAAATGTACTTATAAAGACGGATACTTCAGTATAGCAATCGTTTGCCAAAAGTTATGCAAAAAAAGAAAAGTTATGCAAAAAAAAGGTGGGCTTTTCGGTCTTTGAAAAACATAAGAAAATATTGTTATATTCACTCACGGTATGGCTTTGTGTACTGTACAATAAAAGGAGATTTTTTGAGCAGCAAATGGACCTTCTCCTTTTTAATTATCAAGGACGCTGTGCATAGACAAAACAATTTCTTTCTAATGCTTGAAAAATGGAAATAAATGCCTATTATCGCTATGATTTTATTTAAAACTTTATAGTAAAGGAAATATCCACTGTACATTCACCAATTTTATTACATTTTTAATGAAAAGACTGCACTTTCTTAGTCCTTTTGTAAGCGGACTGACTTTAATTTCATTATTTTTCACAGCTTGTAATCCAAACGTTACTAACAATGCTGACTCCCAAGCGCAGCAAAAGCAAGATTCTATTGAGCTAGCTAAAAAGGAGGAGCAAAAAGCAATAGAAGAGGAGAAA
The DNA here is from genome assembly GCA_019114715.1 of Candidatus Sphingobacterium stercoripullorum. Classification (GTDB taxonomy): domain Bacteria; phylum Bacteroidota; class Bacteroidia; order Sphingobacteriales; family Sphingobacteriaceae; genus Sphingobacterium; species Sphingobacterium stercoripullorum. The sequence goes on from DXEZ01000292.1 coordinate 3,066, forward strand.
AAAAGACCTAGAAAAGCAGAAGACATACAAATCGAGAAAAAATTCCAGTTCGAGGAGTATACCCTTGAAGATACTTACGAATACCAGGATACAACGCGTGAATTCCAGTGGGATAAAATAAAAGAGAGAATTGCCTACATAGAGAACTTCCAAAGGGAACCAAAAAAATACGCTGTCATACAAAACTATAGAAATATGAACAGGGAATCGCCAGTGGTTAAAAACTTCGTTAGAAATGAGTACGGCCTAGTTTCAGATACCTTAGGAGTGGAAAGGTACCAATCGGCACCCCTGTATGTAAAAGGGGAGACAGACGAGCCGACTATCTACGCAAGAGACGGATCACTCGTAGAGTTACTGAGTAGCGACACAATAGATATGGTTACCATAAAAGGGATTTCCTTTGAAGGAGAATGGGATATTCCAAAAAGATACGTCAAAGCCCTTAGTGATAGCACAACATTCCATCAAATTGTAGTAGTGGATGTAAACAACCAAAACATTGCTACCCTGGAAAGAGATAGCTACACCAAGTGGAACGTACTGAGCATGAATCCTTCTACTACGGGTAAGTACAACCCTCCATACGGGCACGATACGCCGGTAGGCTTGTTCGTTATACAAGAGCAAAAACCAAAAATGTTCTACTATAAAGATGGAACTAAAGACATAGGAGGATTTGCGCCATGGGCTAGCAGGTTCACCAATGGTGCCTATTTACATGGGGTTCCTGTCAACAAACCTAGAAACTCGATCATCGAATGGAGCGCTTCACTGGGAACAACACCTAGATCTCATATGTGCGTGAGAAATGCCTCCTCCCATGCAAAATTTATTTACGACTGGGTCAAAGTGCAGCAGAGCCTAGTGGTGGTAATCGACTAACATTAACAGTATTTTAACACTAGCAAAAACTTTTTATACTTAAATTTGCATCTGATTACTAGTAAATTGTGAGTATGACACGTGTTATTGGATTGTTTTTTATCATCTTATTTTCCTCATCAATTCCAGTTGAAAAAACAATAGGAAACAAAGATAAAGTATTATTAACATCAGTTTTTGACAAATTAACTTCAGACCCAATCGCTTCACTCTATGAAGAATTAGGTCTCCAGGAAAAACTAAATTTCGACATTTTCGAGAAGGCTTTACTGGGATATGAGCAGTTATCTGCTCCCAATAAAGATATCTTTTCTATCATTGATTTTACAAAACCCTCATCTGAAAAAAGGCTCTTTGTTATTGACATCAAAAACAAAAAGGTTTTATACCATAGCCTGGTTTCCCACGGTAGAAATAGCGGAGATTTGTACGCCAAATCTTTCTCTAACAAGCATGGATCTTATCAAAGCTCTGTAGGTTTCTATGAAACTTCAAACACCTACTTCGGAGGAAATGGCTTCTCTTTAAGGCTAGAAGGCTTGGAGCGAAACATCAACGATCAAGCAAGAGCAAGGGCGATTGTTATCCACGGTGCTGACTACTGCAGCGAGGATTTCATCAAGCGCACCGGGAGGCTTGGAAGAAGCTACGGATGCCCTGCATTACCCAGAGAACTCAATAAGCCCATTATAAATACCATTAAGCAAGGGAGCTTACTATTCATCTATGCAGATGAGCCTACTTATTTTGCTAACAGTGAAATATTGAAAAAAGGAACTAAAAGGAAGCTGCTTGCTGAGCTACCTACCCCGCAGCAAGAAAACACCGCCCAAGCAGGTGTTATGCAGTAATAGTTCCTAAAAATATTCTTATGGAGTGAGCCACAGATAACAAATGTGGCTTTCTTTTTGCTTAATATTAAACCATTCACCCAATAATAACGTCTTAGTTAATAGTTGCCAGGCGAATTAGCTTGCGCCTACTAGGAAATATTATACGCGAATTTATAAATTTATAACAACAGACTATTTTACTAAACCCCGTAGACATGAAAAAAACATTACTATTATTCTCTACCTTGGCCTTGATGGTGGTATTCTTCAGCGGATGCACCAAAGAGTACATCACCAATAACGACGGCACCAAGATTTACACCGTTATTCGGTATGTAAAAGCCAATGACTGGCAAAAGAATGACGATCTGCAATGGCAAGTGAGCATGAACGTGCCGGATTTAGAAGAGTACTTTATCACCGATGGTTTTGTTCAAACAGCTATCAGCTTTGATAATGAGCTCCACTACTCTACCCTATCTTCAGTTATTAATGGGGTGAACTACTCCGTAGAGTACACAGACAATACGGTAACCATTTATGCCGAGGACCCCATCATGACCGATGGCTGGGGCTTTGATCCAACAGAAATGGTAGTTAAAATAACACTAGGGGAAGCTATTTATTTAGACAACTAGCCCTTAGCTAACAATGGCGTTATAGATAAGCGCCCAGAAGTTTTAAACAGCTGCTCGAGAAATCAAGCAGCTTTTTTTAAGCCTTTTTACTTGCCCTCTCCCTATCCCTAGCTGATTTCCACCCGCTATAATAGAGCTCAGGATCTAAGTCAGGTTTTGGGTAAAACAAGCTAGCAACATAACCTACTGCTACAACCACTAGGTGGCTATAAACACCTAACATCATTTTATTGTGGGTGAAGTTAAACCTTCCCATATCCAAAAGCACGAACTTCTCTCCTTTAAACTCCAGCTCTGTACTTGTTAAAAAAGCGTAAGCCGTAAAAACAACGCACACGATAATGGCGATGTTGATACCCTGCCTGTTGGCTCTTTGGGTAAAAATACCCAATAAAAACACACCTACTATACCTCCAGAGAAAATCGCATACAGTGTGAAGATGATTCCTAAAATACTTTCACTCCCCAGCTCGACATAAATAAACCCTATAGCCATAGAAATGATTCCCGCTAGGGCAACCATCCACCGGCTGGCTTTTAAATATTGCTTATCCTTTTTATTGGGCAATATCTTTTTATAATAGTCCTCGATACCAACAGCAGCCAGCGAGTTGAGATCCGCACTCAAACTGCAAATAGCAGCCGAAATCATGGCCGCCAAAATAAAGCCTACCACCCCCATGGGGAGCTCCGACATGATAAAAAATGGAAAAACATTATTTGGCCCTACATCACTCGGCAGCGAGTTTTGCGTATAGTATACAAAGAGTGCCGTACCAATGAACATAAATAGCGACCAAACAGGAACGGTTAATAAGATCCCCAGCAGCGAGGCACGAATGGCAGATTTGTCTGAATCGGCCGTAAGGTAACGCTGCACAACGGTTTGATCGGTACCGTACTTCTGGATGGCATAAAACATACCATTGATTGCCATCACCACAAAGGTCAAGCGCTTGAAGTCCCAATCATAGGGGCCAAAGCCTGTTCTATTATTTTCTGTAGCCACCTTCCAGAGTTCCGGGAATCCACCATTTATGGAAAATAGAATAACAAGTAAGCATAAGATTCCGCTAGCAAATAGCATGAATCCCTGGAATACATCCAGCCAAATAACCGCTTCGATACCCCCTAGTAGGTTGACAGTGATAATCACTGTACCTACCACCAGAATAATCCAGTAAGTATTGATACTAGTCATACTCGAAAGGGCAACAGCCAGCAAAAACAATACAGTTCCCATCCCTGAAAACTGCCTTAAAACAAACGCTATGGAGCTGTAATACCTAGCGAAACTTCCAAATCGTTTTTCAAAGTATTCATAAGTACTCAGGCCAATGACCTTCCTATATAGGGGCACAATGAACCACACCGTCCCCAATAGAACAATCGGCACCATCAACCCCTGAACTAAGAGTATCCAGTTGTTAGAAAACCCCTCGGCAGGATAACCTAGAAAGGTAACGCTACTAATCAAGGTAGCAAGTAAGGACATTCCTATTGCCCAAGCTGGCACCCTGCCTTTAGCAGAAAAATAGGCTTCTGTAGATTTTTGGTTTTTGGCATACCGCAGCCCAAAATAAACAGTAATTAATAACACAGCTACGATTATCCCATAATCCAGTAAGCTTAACATATCATTCATCCTTTTTATCGGTTTTTTGGTGTTGTAAAATTATTAAAAACTCCAAAGTTCATCCGGCCACTGATAACTCCCCGGCTTGAGGGTGATGTGCATTGCACCTCCGTTAGTCTTAGCGCGAATAACCCCTTGTCGGTATTCAAAAACAGGCGTTAAAGCGCGAATTCCTAAAACCTCGAGGATAGCTTCTGCTGTGGCTCCCCCTTCAATGACCAGCTCATGAATGGGCATAAGTTTCTCTAGCTCGGCTAAAACAAGAGCCATTTCTTCTCGAATTGTCCCAGAAGGCAGCTCTTCATCAAGATTTACTGCAAAAAAGACAAGTCCAAAAGCCTTTATCTTTTCACATAACTGCAAGGCCAGCTTCCCCGTCTCTTTAGGCTTCCTCCAGTATACTTTAAACTCCTCGGGCACCCTAGAAAGTTGCCTTCTGCTATTTATATGCTTGGAACCGCAAACATAAACAATTGGCGCATCGGAATTTATAGTTTTTTCATTAGTCTCCGTTTTTGCCGCCATCTTCTGCTGCACCATAGCCTCAAAAAAACTAGCAGCACCGGCAAATAGAACCTCCTCGGTAGGTAGCTCCAGTACCCAGCTTTCCAGCTCGCTTTTAGTTGCTACCTCACAAAATACGTAGGGACGCTCCTTACTAAAAACTTTAGGGACCTCCTTATGAACTTCCCAGCAGCCTCCCGCATGAATAGCCTCTAGAACTTGGCTGCTGGTAATTGGAAACTCAGGATCATTGGAAAAGTCCGTTTCAGCAATAGGTTGCCCCTCTATCAGGTACACTCCATCCTTTACCACTCTACTAAGGGATAAATTAACTGGGCAGAAAACAAGGTTTCCCTTAGCAAACAAAGACCTGTAAAATGCACTCTCTTTGACGATGTGCCCGCGCAGGGCAGAATCGAACTTCAAATATATCCAATCCCAAGCGTTAATGAATTCTTTTGGATCCCA
>DXEZ01000293.1 GCA_019114715.1 Candidatus Sphingobacterium stercoripullorum
TTCGCAATAACTCGTATTGGGAAAAGCATAGTGCAAATATGAATCTTACAAAATAGCTAGCCGGAGATTATCCAGTTACTTCCGGTTTTATCCGATTATATCCGGTTATAATCGGTTAACAATTTCTTATATATTAAATTTCAACCACTTAAACACATCCACAGAGATCCAGTAAAGGCTTGTGTTTATCTGTAAAGCTTAAATTTATATATAGAAAAACAAGGAATTTTACTGATTCTATACATTTTTTTAAAAAGCTTGTGAAAACAAGGTTAAGCAACCGTTTGACTTGATTATTATGTAGTTTCATAGGATAAATATTTGTAGTTTTGTGTTTCATGGATTTATAGATCATACATGCCGATGATAAGATTAAACTTACTAGAGGAGACGCGTTTTGAGAAAGTACCGGTCAAGGTTTTTTCTAACCAAGACGAGGCTTCTGTGAAAATTGCAAATCGTATTGCAGCCTTAATACGTGAAAAACAAGCAAAAGGTGAAAATGCCGTTTTAGGTTTAGTAACTGGTTCAACCCCAGTTAAGGTTTATCGTGAATTAGTACGACTTCATCAAGAAGAAGGGTTAAGCTTCAAAAATGTTATTACTTTTAACTTAGATGAATATTATCCGATGTCTCCAGACACGGAGCAAAGTCGTGTGAACTTCATGAAGAAACACTTCTTTGACCTGATCGATATTAATGAAGACAACATCCACATACCTGATGGTACTATTTCTGTAGAAAAAATAGCAGATTACTGCTTAAACTATGAGGAAAAGATCAGCAGCTATGGAGGAATTGATATTCAGTTATTGGGGATAGGAAGAACAGGACACATTGGATTTAATGAACCCGGTTCAGCACCTAACTCTGGAACAAGACTCGTTATTTTAAATGAGCTAACTAGGCGCGATGCTTCTAGAGATTTCGGAGGGAAAGAAAACACTCCTACAAAAGCAATCACAATGGGAGTAGGGACCATATTCAAAGCCAGAGAGATTATTTTATTGGCTTGGAATGAGACTAAAGCAGAAATTGTTAAAAAAGCTGTTGAAGGTGAAGTTTCCGGTGAAATACCTGCAACTTACCTGCAGTTATCGCAGAACGTCGAATTCGTACTAGATAAAGAAGCAGCAAGCCTACTTACGCGCTTCGACCATCCTTGGTTAGTGAAGGACGTAGAGTGGACCGATGAGTTAATAAAAAAAGCAGTTACTTGGCTTTCCATGCATCTAGATAAAGCTATCTTGAAGCTTACCGATGATGACTACAACAATAATGGAATGGCTCAACTAGTAACTGAGCAAGGTCCAGCATACAATATAAACATCCGTATTTTCAACGAGCTGCAGCGTACAATTACAGGTTGGCCAGGTGGTAAGCCAAATGTGGACGACAGCAATCGCCCAGAAAGAGCTGAGCCAGCAAAGAAAAGAGCTGTTTTATTTAGCCCGCACCCAGATGACGACGTGATTTCTATGGGAGGTACTTTTATCCGACTAGCAGATCACGGACACGAAATACACGTTGCTTACCAAACTTCAGGAAACACTGCTGTGTGGGACGATGAGGTTTTACGTTATCTAGAATTCGTAATCGATTTGCAAGAATCCATTGGAAATGACGCAAGCGAATTGAAAAACAAATACGCGGAGACAATAGAAATCTTTAAAACTAAAAAGCCTAATCAAATTGATACGGAACTGGTCCGTACCATTAAAGGGCTTATTAGAAAAGGTGAAGCAATAGCAGGAGCAAGGTTTGTAGGGCTACCTGATAAACACATTCATTTTCAGAACCTACCATTTTATGACCGCTCCAAGTTCTCAAAAGACTTCTCCTTTGAAGATGACATTGTACAAACAATGGAACTCTTAGATGAAATCAAACCACACCAAGTTTTTGCAGCTGGAGACTTTGCCGATCCGCATGGAACGCATAAAGTTTGTTTTGATATCATCCTTGAGGCTTTGATGAGATTGAGGAAGACAAAAGAATGGACAAAAGATTGTTGGCTCTGGTTATACAGAGGAGCATGGCATGAATACCCTATTCATGAGATTGAAATGGCAGTTCCTTTGTCTCCACAAGAAGTTAATCGTAAAAGATTAGCCATATTCAAACACCAATCACAAAAAGACGTTCCTGTATTCCCAGGCGATGACCCTAGAGAGTTCTGGGTACGTGCCGAGGACAGGACGAGTGAAACTGCACAACTCTATAGAAAGTTAGGTTTAGCGGATTATGAAGCAATAGAAGCCTTTGTTAGGTGGAAGTTTGAAGATTAATCAGTAATCTATATACCATAATTAAAACGGCCTTAGAAAATTACTTCTAAGGCCGTTTTAATTAGAATCAAGCTTTACACTTTATAGTAAGGTTCTTAATTCCATGTTTTAATAACGCTTTTAGTTTTTTACAAGCTCGACGTTAACCGTAATTTTAATATTCGGAGCAACAGCAGGAACACCGCTTGGTAAATTATCATTATAAGCTATGTTAAAATCAAAACGATTTATAGTGCTTGTAGCGGTAAAGCCAATTCGAGTTCCGCCCCAGGGGTCAGTAATCACTCCATTATTTTGGACCACATCAAAAGTTACTTTTTTAGTAACGTCACGGATGGTCAAGTCTCCTGCTAATTTGTACTCACTTCCCTTAACACGTGTTAGAACCGCATTTTTAAGAGTCATATTCGGATACTTCTCTACATTAAAAAAGTCATCGCTTTTTAAATGATTGTCTCTATCTTCCACACGAGTGCTGACGCTGTTTACATCAATGGTAAAGGAAACTTTAGAGTTATTAAAGTCTTCCGCATTCTGACTTTCCATTTCACCCTCTAGAGTAGTAAACTGACCATCAACAAATGCTATTCCCAAGTGCTTTACTTCAAATCGAGCATTGGTGTGTGCTGGATCTACTGTCCATTTAACTTGCGCACTGGCAAACTGAAATGAAGACAATATCAATACTAGAAATAAGGATAAGGATAATTTTCTCATAAATTTTATTTTTATACTGTTTATACTTTTGTTATAATTATCTATTTGTCAACACAAAGGTAGCAGGTGAATTTCTTAATTACATTGACCTATGTTAAGAATTGACCTTTCAAAAATATAACACCTGAACTTAAAATTTTGTTTGTACTATAAATTGCATAGTACGATATTCTCAAAAACTAGCGACTCATCCCTTTACTGCTTCCAACTTCTTTTTTGGAAATAGAATCGAGAAAACATAAACAGCCAAAACAGCCAGTGGGAATGAAATCAAAGCAGGGTTTTCTAGGTGATGAATTGCATCGCTGGCATTAAAGCCATAACGATCCCACATAGTAGGGGAAGTCAATATGATTAATAGAGAAGATACTATTCCAACAATTATAGAGATAGAAATTCCCTTTTCTGAGGTTTTGTCCCAGAACAGCAAAAATAATATCGCAGGTAAATTTGCAGATGCAGCAATTGCAAAAGCCCAACCCACTAAAAAAGAAACATTCATTCCTTTAAATGCGATCCCTAGCAAAATGGAAATGGCACCAACAACGAAAGCTGCAATCTTACCTGTTTTAACCTTCCCAGAGTCACTTAAGTTCTTCTTTAGGTACACATCTATAAAGTCATGAGCAATTGCCCCAGAAGAGGCTACAATAAGTCCAGCAACAGTCCCTAGTACGGTCGCAAAGGCTACAGCAGAAATGAGTGAGAACAAAAATGTACCAAATGCTTTTGCTAATAAAGGTGCCGCCATATTACTTGATTCCACATCTAATACCCCATTTACTGCTGCTCCAAGCCCCATGTAAAGGGTTAGTAAGTAAAACGCACCAATTGCAGCGATAGCTAGGATAGTTGACTTTCTGGCATCTTTGGAGGATTTCACGGTGTAATACCGAATTAAAATATGCGGTAAAGCCGCGGTCCCGAGAAACAAAGCCATCATTAAAGAAATGAAATCTAGCTTACTCCACCAGTTTGCATCTTTTCCAATCTTGTATTTTAAGCCCGGTAAAAGGAAATCCGATCCAGCTGTAGTTTCCTGGTAATAAATACTTACTTGTCTACCGTTATGCTGAAACTTTTCCAAATTAAATCGAACTATTTCACTTTGCTGTATTGCTGCTATGAAGGATAAAGGCCCCAAAGACCCCGTTTTTTCCACTTCTAGGCCGTCCTTTAAGATCTTCTCTAGATGCCCAACCTGGAAGAATTCACCAGCTTCTTTTTCAAGTCCATTATACAAAGTCTGACCATCAGCTTCATGGGTAACAGATAAAGCTTCCTTGAGTAAGTGTTTATCATTACCCAGTACAGATTCAAACCACCTTTCTACATTGTTCTTCTCCAGAGCTACAAAAGTTCTTCCATTGATTTCCTTTTGTTCTAATACTTCCCAGCCCTCAACCTCTTTAACAGTTCCATTTTCAACAGAAGGTTCTAGGGTTAAAAATTTATGGTATTGTTTGTTTTCAAAATCAGGAGAGGCACTCAACCCGTTGTTTAAAGTGTAGAATGTTAAAACAATAGAAAGAACAATTAACAGCCCGCCTTTTAAAAACTGAACGTATGTGGTAGAAGTCATTCCTGCACTTGCAACAATCAGAATTACGATCAACCCTACAATAACAACGCCCATCCAATGAGGCAAACCCAACAAAGGAGTTACCAAATCGCCAGCACCTACCATTTGAGGGATCAAATAAAATATTGAAATTATCAGTGTACTTACTGAAGCACTGAGCGTTATAGCCCGTGAGTTAAAGCGTGCATTTAAGGCGTCAGTAAAGGTGAATTTCCCTAATCTTTTAAATGGTTCTGCAATTAAAAACAGCGCAACGATCCAGCCAGCTAAAAAGCCAATTGCGTATAAAAATCCATCAAAGCCAGATACAGCGATCATCCCACAAATCCCTAGGAATGACGCAGCAGAGAGGTAGTCTCCTGCAAATGCGATTCCATTAACGCCCCAATGTATTTTACCTCCAGCAGCGTAATAAGAAGAAGATGAATTGGTTTTTCTAGCAAAATAAAAAGAAAGCCAAATGACTATACCTGCAAATAGGAGAAAGCATAATAGCGCGGGCCATGAAAGACTATATATCATTCAATGCCTCCTTTCCTAATACACCCTGTTTTTCAATCTTATTACATAAATAATTATAAACCACCCCTAATATTACGGCGAACAATATAAGTCCAACGCCGTAAATAATAGCCAGGTTAACTCCTTTATAAACTATTAGAGCTAGCAACTCATAATTAACCACCCCAATACACACAAATCCTGCATAAAAAAGCAAATAAATAAAAAATAAGTATACACCTATCTTTGCTTTTTTCTTTGATACCCAAGCGGGTTCTTCCATATTCTGATTATCAAGCATAACTACTGTAAGGTTTAAAAATGATTCATCAATTATTAAGAATTATGTGTAATTTGGTTGTTCTGCTATTTGTGATAAAGCCACTATACTGAGGGTTCAAAAAACACATTAACAATAAATATACTGAAAAAACACATTCTAAGATGAAAAACTTCATAAAAGTTAAAGTTATTAAAAATCACAATAGTGCCTTATAAAAGTCAACTCACCATAATTTTGATTATATTTTTAAGTCAAGCACTATTTAAAGATGAAAAAAGAAAAAATAGTAGTCCTATCAGGAGCAGGTGTATCAGCTGAAAGTGGACTCAAAACCTTTAGAGGTAATAACGGATTATGGGAAGGATACCGGGTAGAAGAGGTGGCAACCCCTGAAGCATGGCAAGCCAATCCATCCATAGTTCAAGAATTTTATAACCACAGACGGAAAGCTTGCAAAGAAGCCGAGCCAAATGGTGCACACCTGGCAATAGCGAATCTAGAGAAAAACTACGAGGTAATCGTAATAACACAAAATGTGGATGACCTACATGAACGAGCGGGAAGTAGCTTTGTTTTACACCTGCATGGTGAATTAATGAAATCACGATCTACGGTAGATGCTAAATTAGTTTACCCCATAAAAGGCGACCGCATTGAAATGGGGGAGCTTTGCGAAAAAGGAAGTCAACTAAGACCGCACATTGTATGGTTCGGTGAATCCGTTCCACTTATGGAGCAGGCTATACATTTGATCCGAGATGCGGATATCATTCTAGTAATTGGAACAAGCCTGATGGTTTATCCTGCGGCTGGCCTAATGCATTACGCTCCAAATGAAAGCAGGCTTTATTTAATAGACCCTAACGCCATGGAATACGATGTTCCTAATGGAACTGTACGTATTAATGAAAAAGCAGTAAAAGGAATGAAAATTCTGCTAGAAATGCTCACCAAATAAAATTTTTCACATACAAATAAAAGGTTTATAATAAAATGCTTACACATATCTATTTAAAGAAACACTTAGCATATATCATTATTAAATAAATACATTCAACTAAAAACGCCAAACATTATTCTGTTTGGCGTTTTTTCTACTTTTAATATGCTATTAATCAATAATTTAACAGCATTTACCTAAAACTAAGAATCATACCTAGCATAAGCCTCATTGAAAGACTTTCTCATCTCTTCAAATTGCTTTAATACGGTAGAATAAAAAGATTCATCTAGAATTTGAAACACATCATTTACACCATCAATAAGTGCAGTTTCTGCAATCTTATAACTTTGTTCTAAAGGTCCTTGCTCGAATTTAATAATGAACTTTTGGTTCATAGCGAAGATCGTTATCTTAAAATCAGGATGGGGTAACTCTGCAACTGTTCTCATTTTATTTTATATTAAACCTTGTTCAATCATTGCTCTGGATAATTTTAAATAACCTGCAATGTTAGCACCTTTTGCTAAATCTCCATTTCCATGTAGTTCACAAATTTGGTAAATATTTTCCATTATTGCTCTCAGTTTATTGTCAACCTTACTTTTACTCCAGTAAGACTTCCCAGCATTTTGAGCCATCTCCAAGCCAGACACTGCTACACCACCAGCATTTGCAGCCTTACCAGGAGCATAGTTAATGCGGCGCTGTTTAATCAACCTAACAGCATCTATAGTACAAGGCATATTAGCCCCCTCAGCGATATACGTACATCCATTTTCTATTAGGTGTTTAGCATCTTCTTTAAGGATTTCGTTTTCTGTGGCGCACGGAAGAGCAATATCACAGGAAACTTCCCAAGGCTTTTTGTTCTCCGCAAAAATAGCAGAACTGTACTTTTCTGAATACTTATAGATATCTCTACCTAACTTACCAATGTAGTTTAACTTCTCTAAATCAAATCCATCTTTATCGTATATATATCCCGTACTATTGGATAAAGTAAGTACATTCCCATGATGCTCTATAGCCTTTAAAGCTGTATAATAAGCCACATTTCCACAGCCCGAGATGACTATCTTTTTCCCCTTTAAATCTTCGTCCTGGGAACATAACATTTGCTCTAAAAAGTAAATAAGGCCATATCCAGTAGCTTCTTGCCTCAGGCTAGATCCACCCCATAAAGTAGATTTACCAGTTAAAGCACCGTGGAACTGCGAAGAAAGCTTTTTGTACTGACCAAATAGAAACCCAACCTCTCTGCTTCCCACCCCCATATCACCAGCTGGAATATCTAAATCTGGGCCTATATACTTATAGAATTCATTCATAAAACTTTGACAAAAGCGCATAATTTCAAAATCTGACTTGCCTCGAGGATCAAAGTCAGCGCCTCCTTTAGCTGCCCCTAAGGGCAACCCTGTTAAGCTATTTTTAAATGACTGTTCAAAGGCTAAGAATTTCAATACACTTAGGTTAACTTTTGGTGAGAACCTCAGCCCGCCCTTGTAAGGTCCTAATAGGCTATTCATTTGCACTCGAAAGCCTCTATTAATTTGAACGCGATTCTTATCGTCGTGCCAAACAACCCGAAACTGGATGATTCTTTCCGGCTCTACTAGCCGTTCTATAACGGCATATTTCCGGTGATGGTCATATTCTGAATTATTGATATAAGGAATAATATCATTTAGAACTTCTGAAACCGCTTGATTGAACTCGTGTTCATGAATATTCTTGTTTTTAATAAACTCATACGCTGCGTTAGTATTAGTCATTTGCTAATTTATTACATATTTAAAAACATTATCATCAATGTTTATCATATAAAATTATAAAAAAACTATTAAAAAGCACAATTTATTTTAAAAAAACAAACCCCACTATATTTCTATAAATGGGGCCTTTAATAAAGTAGATTAAAAACTTAGTCTCTTAAAGCGCTAATTTCAACACGAGGTTGTGGTAAATTCATGGCTTTGATTTGCGCTTTGCATTCATCGACCATTTCCTGAGTCATGGTGTAAGTATACTGGCCATAATCGTCGTAAGTTAACTCGCCTACGTAAAAGAACCCATATTGATCAAAAAACTCAGTAAGATCTACTTTTGAAACCTCACAAGCAGTCTTTATAAAGTTCAGTTGATGGACAGCAGGGTTTCTTTCTCCCATAAACCGATCCGATGCCCAGTTTCCTCTTCTTTTGGGTTTATTTTGAGACAATGCTTCGCCTTGTTTTCTGAAAGCTTCAAATAAGTCTGGGTAGAAGTCCGGATTATTTCCCTCACCTTCAAAGTACAATTGCAGTTGCCAAAATGGAACCAAACGATTAAACACATCCTCATCAGCTAAGTAGGAGATACCTCCATCGATAATGGACTGTTTAGCACTTTCGTAATTATTCTGTTCGGAAATACGGGTCTTATTACCAAACGACCTGGTTACGTATAGCGAGAATAAGTTGTTACTTACTTCCCCTAAGCCGCCCCAGTTAAACATAGGTCTAGTTTGATGCACATGTCCAACTTCATGACTAAATCCCCAGCACGGATCACCTTTAATGACTTGCGCAGGATCAGCAACCATATGCATGGCATATCCAACTTTATCACCCATATAAGCTACACCATCACCGTCTCTAAACATGTAATAGTTATAATTAACGCGTGAGAGTATTTTATTATTAGGGACTCTGTTGTATTTCACTAAACCCATTATTCTATGCTGCCTGTATACTAAGGAGTCGTAATTACTGATTAATTCTACTCCTTGAGATGGCGCATATTTTTTTAATGCCTCGGTAGGGTAGGCCACCTGAATATGCTCTCCTAACGCATCTAAAATAGGGTACACGCTATTTTCAATCAATCTGTCCCAATCCGAGTTGTTGTGTTTTTTGATGTCAAACACACCATTTTCTTCTCCAGTAATGAAATGCAAAGAAATTTCACTAGAAGTTTCTGGATTATCCGAGAAATAACTTACGTAAGCCAACCCCCCAAAGTTTTCCAGGTTAATTATATTAACACCATTTCGAAGCTCGAATTCTTCTTTTTCAATTCCCCAACCTTTAGGGTCCTTGGTAGGCTCTTCAGGATTAGGTGCTTTACGTAACCAATTGGGGATTAGCAAAGAAACATCACCATTATTTTCAATTCCGTCCACTAAAATCAGGTGTTCACCCGGAGCTAGGTAGACTCCCGTAATATTCTCATATTTCGAATAACCGTCACCAATACTCAATTGATCGCCTAAAATACTAGGGGAGAGGATAGCCTTATAACTACCTAATAAATATTCCTGCTGGTATTTTTTACCTTGAATTTTTTCTGCCAGACTTTTAATCGCTGGATGATTAATTTTATTTAAGTCTTTCTTTTTAACGTTCTTTTTCAGCTTGGAGGCGAGTGGATCTTCAAATAGAGATAGATCTTCATAAACATCTTTAACTTGCTGTCCAGTTTGTGCATTTAAACTAAAGCAAAATAAAGAGCTAACTACAACCATACTTGCTGCAATAATGTTTTTCTTCATTTTTCTATTGTTTGGATTGTTTCTGCTAATTTAAAACAAAATGTAGAAGGTTACAGCAAATATGTCATATTTAATGCATAATAAAAGAGGATAATAAAACCCTATTTAACATAATGTAAATTATAAGACAGATATAGGTTTATAGATATTAGACCGTTTTTAGCGAATAAACCCATTAAAATAAAAAAGGCTCCGTTAAACAGAGCCTCTATAATAATTAGATTTAAATAACTCTACAATGCAGTTATCCAATCTGCATTTTCTTGGTATTCTAACAATGGATCAGTTTTCACTCTATTGGTGAATTGTCCAATCAACATAGACACGTCCATTTGCATGTGCTCAGCAGTAATATCTACTAGACCTTGATTAAAGCCTTTAGCATTCATATTCAAAACAAATTGTAGACAAATGATTCTAGCTAAAATCTTTCCAATGACTACTAAATCTCTTTGTTTTAATGAACAATCAATATTTATATTAATACTTAAAGAAAATCTATCGGCTGCAATTTCTGTGAGTGGATATGTTTTCAAAAACTCCAGTAAATTGGTTTGCTTTGCTCTTTTCATGACCTTAAGGACTCCTTCTGCTACTTGAGAATACAACATTTCATTGGATCCTTCAAATATTTGGAACGGCCTACTGTCCACGACTGCTCTACCTGCGTAATGATCCAATCTATAGCCGTTTGCACCTGAAAGTTGCAGCGCAATCTGAGCTGATTCTTGCATTAAATCCGTAACTAACGCTTTGACGCTATTAGCATCTATTGCGCTCGATGCTAGATTGTTATCAATAGAACTTACTTGAGAGCTATGGAAACACATACCCGAGCAAATCGTGTAAGCTGCTTCGACTCTAGATAACTGGTATCTAACAGAATCTAGCTCATTTAATCTAAGCCCTGAAACCTTACGGTTTTTAGTGTGTTTTAAGGTCTCATCAAGGAGTCTCTTTAAAAAGCCCATCCCCATTCCTGGAAACTGAAGTCTACTTCTATGAAGTGTGTCCAGCATCAATTTAATACCTATACTTTCTGGTATTAACTTCTGATTGACAGGCACTTCAATATCTATTTCATTAACACCATAAGGTATAGCGTAAAGGCCTAAATTATTATAGCGGTCAACTAAAGGTATGTGCTGCTCCTGGATTGAATTTTCAGTAACAAAAAAATCAATGTCCCGAATTAAGTCTCCTTTATCGTTCCGTTTTCTGGCAGTAACTAGCCAATAATCAGCTGCTCCAGATAAACCTTGCCAATGTTTTTGACCTTTAATTTTATATTTATCATCTTCCAAGG
>DXEZ01000294.1 GCA_019114715.1 Candidatus Sphingobacterium stercoripullorum
CATTTGGCTAAAATTGTTATCTCGTGAGGGCCACCGTTTTTTCTAATACTTATTGGCTAGCTATTAAAGTCTCAAAGGTGTTGATAAAAAATAGATTTTGGTGATATGCACAAAGTTTTTCTTGAACCTCCAGGTTTAAGCTCTAAATTCTTAAATATAAAAAGCACTATGAAAAATACAATTAAAATGGAGCTTAGATAGGTTCTTCTGTAATAATGAAAGTCTTGGTAGTTTTGCAAATAAATCGCTGCTCGATCACCTTAAAGCTTGCTCCAAACAATCCCCCCCCTTAATTTAAAGCATGATTGGACTTTAGGTCAGCAAACTCAACACATAAAAACTAACACACCCGACATCAATCAAATAGACTTACACTATAGTCATTACGGACAAGGCAGGAATATTCATAAATTTCATTTTATCAGATTTTACATTTAAATACCTTCGGCAAGTATTATTAGCGCCGTCAAATGTGGTGGTCAAATGGATTTTTCATTTTCCTAATTAGGTGAAGTATCGCCTGAAACAATTCGTCAATATATTTTAAGCTCAAATTAATGGCCTCTAACATGTCTTTCAGGTTAAAGCGATGAATGGGTTTTACGCTCGGTTGTTTAAATGGTTGAAATGCTCATGATAATATGTACGAAGCAACTTCCTGTCTTAGATTAAAATTCAGACATGACCAATGATTTACTGGAAAACCTTTTTTTAAAGGAAATCTTTAAGGTCGACTACTTTTAAAAAGCGAAAGGAATCAATACTTTTATGATATAAAAAAGAAAATTGAGGATTGGTTCGCTAATTAAAAATAAAATACAAAACTAAAGGTAAAAATTCAGGGTTTAAATTTTCGCGCAATATAATCATCCCACGTCGTTTTTGAGTTTTCACAGTATTGGTGCTAATATTTAATTTTTCTGCTACCTCTTTATTTGTCAAACCTTCCAAATACCCTAACCTAAAAACTTTAGCACATCCTTCTGGCATACTTTCAATTATATTATAAATCGAGGTCAAAACCTCAGAATAAATAATATCCATATCAAACTTAGCATCCACCTTATCTGTATAAGAAACTTTTTGCCAATATCTTTCAATCACCTTCTCTCGACGGAATTGATTTAAGCACATATTCCTAACAGTCCCATATAAATAACTAACTACTTCTTCAACATCTAGTTGTACTATTTGTTCATTTTTAAAAAGAATAAAGAAAGCATCCTGTACCACGTCTTCGGACAAGCTACGATCCTTAGTTAGCTTAAATGCATATAAACATAATGCTTCGTAATAATCGTTGAAAATTTTCTCTATCATCATCACAAGGTTTGAGCTGAGCTTCCATAAATTGGCAAAGCATATAGCAATAATAGCTAAAATTATTAAAATTTAAAAAATTACCACTATAGAAGAATTTATTTTGTCATTTCGCAAATCTTAACATCCAATAGACTTTAAAGAGAAATCATTTAAATTTAATTGTCAAATTCAACCAGATCAGCTTTTTGACTTTCCAAAACATTACTTTCTACTTAAAATTTCATAAATAGGGTTTCCTATTCACAAAACTTTTAACTGTAAAACTTTAGAAAAGGATAATCGATTAAAATTTTTAACACTACTATTTGTACAAAAGAAAGTAGCACTTAACAACTAATATAAGACATTTTTCAAACATTGTAAAGGTGTCTCAAAAATATTTGAATCCTGGGATTTCAAACCTTCTCAAATTACTCAACTGGACCGTTAAGAAAATTAGGCTTAAGTATTTTCTACCTAAGCCTAAGTCAATCATAAAATCTTTTCAGATTTTAAATGTTACAGGATTAACCGTCTAATAATCAACACTAATAATTGAATTAATTGGAATTGCAACCCCATGTTTTATTTGAATAAAATTCTCTGTTAATGACCAAATTGTTGTCTCAATGGACTTTGGCCCTTCATCAGTCATAAAAACAATTAAAGTCTTACCTTTAAATTCATTCCCCAATCTTAGAGCAGATTTCAAACGGGTTTTCAATGCTTCCGCCCCTTTTTCTGTTTCCGTTGAAATCAACTTTTGATTTACAACTTCTTCTTTTTCTATTTTTTGTATTTGCATATTTTCCATATACTTTCAATCTTAACGGTAAAACCTTTCACTTATTACGCTCTAAAGGCTTTAAATTTATTATACTAAAGATGCAAGCGTCATGCATATTATAAGCCTCAGTAATTATGCAAAAGCCCTATCTCCTTTTTTATAAGGATATTCACCGTCGTATTTACCTGGAATAGGTACATATCTTAACGCTTTTGTCATACCAACTTCTGAAGTGAAAAACCCAGTCAAGGTAAGCTGCTTTAACATTGTAAAGAAGTGGTTTGGATCCCCCTCTTTTTTAGTAGCTTGATACTTTTTGGATTCCACATCTAATTTATGGACAAACTGCAAGCGCTCCTCGGGTGATAACTCTGAAAAAGGTTTACTAAACTCTTTATCTGCTTTTTCATCAACTGCATAAAAGCCTTCCATAAATGAGTCTTGATCCTCTTTCGTGTAACAATCTCTTATCATCACGGGTATAAATTCACCAACACCGGCTTCTTTTGCACCCGGGGTATCTGTTTCTGGGAGTATGGCTTCCGCCAAATCACCTAAACGATCCATGCTTTCCGCTTTAAAGAGCTCTGCAACTTCTTTGGTTGCCGGTCTTGTACATCCTTCTAAAAAAAGATTTGCACCTATTACAGACCCACCAATTATCATTGCAACGCGCTGAATAGCTTCTCTTCTATTCATATTCATATCTGTAGTTTTTATAGCTTATAATTTAATTCCCAACCTTTTCTGTATTCCCTTTTTACAAATTGGTTGACTTCATCGAAGTTCGTTACTTTCATTTGGTCGTTATCCCAAACCAAAGTTTTTCCTTTACCTGGATAGCTACCATCCACTTGTAAATCTACTCCACGGATGGCTAGGTTTGCCATAAGTAATGCTTCGGTCAGTGGACCTGAAATTTCAAACGGAGCAGACATTTCCATATTTCCATACCCAGCAATACATCCTTCTACCCATTGTGCCCAGTGTCCCGACGCTCCACCTGGAACGCGTTTATAGGTTGGTGCCACATTAGGATAGTTACCATCTGTAGGTAATAACCGAGGGTTCGCCGCATAAGTATCAGCTAGCACTTTTCCTTTAGTACCTATAAATAAAATACCATTTCCACCGTCACCAAAAGGTTCATCAGGCTTTAACTCATCTGGCCTTGGTGGCTGAATTCCTCCATCCATCCAATGGATTTTAACATCTCCAGTAGTTTTATCCGTTTTAGGGAAAGTTAGCACTGCATAACTCGATGGCGGGCAACTATCAGGGAAATACCCTTTCTTAAATTCATCCACATAAACCGATCCTACGCTAGCTTGTACTTCCTTTACATACTGCAGACCATAAATACTAAATGGTGCTTCCATATTATGACACCCCATATCCCCTAAAGCCCCTGTACCGTAATCCCACCAGCCTCTCCAGTTGAAAGGTACCAATCCCTCTACATAGTCTTTTTGTGGGGCAGTGCCTAACCATTTTTCCCAGTCTAATGTAGATGGAACACGTGATGGAGTTTTTGGCCAAGGAATACCTTGAGGCCATACAGGCCTATCTGTCCAGCAGTATATTTCTTTTAAATCGCCTATTAAGCCTGCCTCAACCCACTCGCGCATTTGTCGCACTCCATCGCCTGATGCCCCTTGATTTCCCATCTGTGTAACCACTTTATAGCGCTTAGCGGCTTCAGTTAGTACGCGTGCTTCCCAAATGTCATGAGCCATTGGTTTTTGCACATAAACATGTTTACCGAGCTCCATGGCAGGAAGCACTTGAATGGCGTGGTTGTGGTCAGGCGTGGATACGGAAACTGCATCGATATGCTTATGTTCTTTCTCAAGCATCTCTCTAAAGTCCGTATAAAACTTAGCCTTTGGAAATGCTTTTACAGTTCCAGCAGCTCTTTTTGTATCCACATCACATAAAAAAGCAATATCCGCTTTACCACTTTTATATATATTATTAACGTCCGAGGCGC
This sequence comes from Candidatus Sphingobacterium stercoripullorum, assembly GCA_019114715.1. Taxonomy (GTDB): domain Bacteria; phylum Bacteroidota; class Bacteroidia; order Sphingobacteriales; family Sphingobacteriaceae; genus Sphingobacterium; species Sphingobacterium stercoripullorum. The sequence goes on from DXEZ01000294.1 coordinate 4,080, forward strand.
CCATACCACCTACCCCAATTGATGCTACTTGTAGCTTATCACTTGGTGCAATATAACCACTACCTCCCAATACATGACGAGGTACAATGGTCACCCCTGCAGTTGCAATTGCAGCAGTTTTTAAGAACGTTCTCCTTGAATTAGTTGATTTATTTTCTTCCATCTTTATAAGATTTATAGGTTTTGCTTTTTGAGTTCAGACACAGCATAATCTACGGCACGAGCTGTCAAAGCCATATAAGTCAATGAAGGGTTTACACATGCAGCAGATGTCATCGATGCTCCATCGGTAACAAATACGTTTGGTGCGTCCCATACTTGATTATGTTTATTGAGCACAGAGTTTTTTGGGTCCGTACCCATTCTAGCTGTACCCATCTCATGGATCCCCATCCCCATGCTATAGCCATTATCATATGTATTCACATTCTTTACTCCAACTGACTCTAACATATCCTTCATCTCTTCCATCATATCGTGCCTCATAGTTTTTTCATTCTCCTTAATTTCAGCATCGATATCTAAAACAGGTAATCCCCATTTATCCTTAACCTCGGTACTTAGGGTTACTTTATTATCGTGGTAAGGTAAGATCTCACCGAATGCAGTAAAACCTATGGACCAGCTACCCGGCTCTAGCATAGCGTCTTTCCAATCCCCTCCAACACTCATCTCGGCAACTTCGCCATACCACCTGCCTCTACTGGCAGCACCTTGGTATCCAAAGCCTCTTATATAATCCCGTTTTTTT
>DXEZ01000295.1 GCA_019114715.1 Candidatus Sphingobacterium stercoripullorum
AAAACTGTTTGAAAATAGGTGGTAATTTTTAAAAAAACTTATAACAATCTGCCACCTTCTCTTATGAAAACGTCTTTTTTCTCCATGTATTTCTCGCGGTCAATGGCCCTTGTCCCCTTTGATAAAATTGCGGTTCGGAATCCTAGGGAAAGAGCGTCCATTGCAGAATAAAAAACGCAAAAATCAGCAGCCAATCCACAAATGTGAACCTCATCTACGTTTTTAGCTTTCAGATACCCCGATAGCCCTGTGTCGTTAAGCCTACCGTTGTCAAAAAAGCCGCTGTAGCTATCTATGTTAGGGTTCATCCCTTTTCTGAATATGGCAGCGATGTTATTGGTTTGTAAATCCGTATGAAACTCAGCGCCCTTGCTGTTTTGCACGCAATGGTTGGGCCATAAAACTTGCTCCATCCCGTTTAATTGAATGAGGTCATAGGGCTGCTGGCCTGCATGCTGTGAGGCGAAGCTGGAATGATCCTCGGGGTGCCAATCTTGGGTGGCTACAATAAGTGAATACTGATCTTGTACTTTATTTATAAAAGGAATGACTTCATCTCCTTTTGGAACAGCTAGGCTGCCACCAGGTAAAAAGTCATTTTGGATATCTACAATTATTAAGGCTTTCATAACAGGTAAATATACTGAATTTATGCGACGACGCGTAACGACTGCTCATTTTAAGACTGCCTTTCCTGGTAGCGAATTTTGTCTTTAGTAAGTAAAATATTGTTGGGTTCAAAAAACATAGAACAAATTCAATGGCCATAGTTGGTTTATCTGAATAATTAATAGTAGTTTTGCCTATCTTTTTTGGGACAATAGTTTTATTTATGTCGATGAGAGAAATACAATTTAGAGAAGCCCTTCGGGAGGCCATGAGCGAAGAAATGCGCAAGGATAAGTCCATTTTCCTTATGGGAGAAGAAGTGGCTGAATATAATGGTGCTTATAAAGTAAGTCAAGGTATGCTTGATGAGTTTGGCCCTGAAAGAGTAATAGACACACCAATTTCTGAACTGGGATTTTCTGGTATAGGGGTGGGAGCTGCTATGAATGGGTTAAAGCCGATTATCGAATTTATGACCTTTAACTTTTCATTAGTAGCTATTGATCAGGTTATCAATGCTGCTGCGAAAATGAACTCCATGAGTGGTGGACAATTCCCTATTCCTATGGTTTTCAGAGGCGCAACGGGTAACGCGGGGCAATTAGCTGCGCAGCACTCGCAAAACTTTGAAAATTGGTATGCTAATACTCCGGGATTGAAAGTTGTCGTGCCTTCAAACCCTTATGACGCTAAAGGATTGCTAAAATCTGCTATAATCGATCCAGATCCAGTTATTTTTATGGAGTCTGAGGTGATGTACGGAGATAGAGGAGCGGTTCCAGAAGAAGAATACTATTTAGAGATTGGCAAAGCGAATGTGGTTAAAGAAGGAAAAGACGTCACTGTTGTTTCTTTCGGAAAAATGGTTCCTAGGGTAGTAATTCCTGCAGTGGAGGAGTTGGCAAAAGAGGGAATTGATGTTGAGTTAATTGATTTAAGGTCAGTTCGCCCGATAGACTACGTTACAATTATTGAATCTATTAAGAAAACCAATAGATTAGTTATTGTAGAGGAAGCTTGGCCTCTAGCATCTATTTCTGCTGAAATAACATACAAAGTACAAAAGGACGGCTTCGATTATTTAGATGCGCCAGTTACACGTGTGACATCTGAAGATGTTCCTTTAGCTTATGCACCTACTTTAGTGGAGGCAACCTTGCCAAGCATAGAGAAAATGGTGAAAGCTGTGAAAGAAGTCACTTACACTAAAAAGTAAATAATACTTCCTATCAAATAATCGGCCTTCGTTTAAAAAAGCGGAGGCTTTTTTATTGGTCTCTACCCTCTTATTTTTAAATACCATCAAAGTGCTTTCTGCAGTTTGGAGTTGGTGGTTAAGGTGTTTCTCGAAACTATAATCTTACACAGTTTTGAGTGTTTTGGTTATAGGATTCTTTTTTCAATAGCCATGCGCTTTTTCCATTTAATAATTATAAAATCTTTTAAACGTCGGGTTGCCCATTTGACGAAATTTGGTTCCTCGCTTACTGTTTATTCTGTCTTCTACTGACAAAATCGCATCAAGATTGTAAATTTTACTTCTCCTTCTTTTTGAACTTGTAAGCTTTCCTTGCAGGTTTCTTTCTCATCTACTTCCGCCTCCTTATAGATTTTTTTTAAATGGAGCGTTATATTTTAAGGAGTGGTGTTAAAGAGTTCACCCATTTGTGATTGAGTTAACCATACGGGGTCATCCTCTATCCGAACTTCGAGTTGGATGTTTTCTTGCCCATCTGTATAAATTATTATTTTATTCATTTTGTTATTTCTGAATTCTTAGTTCCTAATCATTGTACTCCTGTGAAGTATATATGTCAAGTTCGGAATTCAAGCACAAGTCTTTTGCAAACTTGACCGCATACAAAGTGACTGGATTTATCGCCTTCGTTATTTCCGAAAATTCCAAGTATAAAGGATCATGCGGTCAATTCAAACCAATTCACATTGTATTAGTAATTGAACTCAGATTCTCACACTTAACGAGTCTTTTTTTTGTTTTACAGGTGTTGCAGGTTAGAGTTGAAAGTACGCTAGGCTGATGAAGCTCCTTAAAGGAGTTTGATATAGTTTCGGCATAAGGGATGTGTTATTGCCGAAGGTAAATACTTTAAGGTGTGCTGATTTTTAAGGGCTCAAAACTGTTAGGATTGAAGGAGAAGAGGGTGACGCTGAGGTTTTAGGAACAAGGCAGGCTAATGAGTATGTACGGGTAAAGAAAAAGCTGTACCTTTTCTAAAGAAAAATTAGTGCAAAGAAATTGAGGTGATTAATTGAAATAAATAAAACTGCTGCGTGAGGTCGGTTTAGTAGCCCCGCTAGGAATCGAACCTAGATCAAAAGTTTAGGAAACTTCTATTCTATCCGTTGAACTACAGGGCCAGAAATTAACGATACAAATTTAACA
>DXEZ01000296.1 GCA_019114715.1 Candidatus Sphingobacterium stercoripullorum
ATACTATTTCTGGTAGCATGCGGAAGGCTACCACCACTTGAATATCTGCATTAAAGCCTTTCAGCTGCTCTAAAAACTTGGGGTCCCTAAGCTTTACCGGTTGTAAAACTGGAATTCCTTGCTCCTTGGCAAACTCCTTGACGGCTGGTTCGCGGAGCTTCCTTCCTCTGCCAGCAGGGCGATCTGGAGCCGTCACAACTGCAACAACATTATAATTGTTTTCTACTAATGCCTTTAGTGAGGCAACTGCAAAGTCTGGTGTTCCTAGAAATATTATGCGCATTTTATTATTCAATTCTGGTGTAAGAAAATGAGGTAACCTCAAAAATGATTAACTTTGCAAAGTTACAAATTTTTAGCGTCTTGAATTTACCTTATTTTCTAGCAAAACGAATTACAATCCAAGGGCAGAGAACCTTCTCTAAGCTCATTGTACGGGTGACTATAGGCGCAATGGCCATTGCCATAATGGCCATTATCTTAGCGATGGCCATACTCGATGGCTTTAAAAAAGAAGTAACAGATAAACAAAGAGGTTTTTTTGGCGATATACATATCACATCAGGCGGTCTTTTTGACCCGAGTGACCAGACACCTTTTTCGCTAACGGCTCAAGAGGTGCTAGCTATTAAGGAGCACCCCAAGGTCCTTCAGGTTTACCCCGTAGCTAGCAAGCCGGGGATTATTAAAGCTGATGAGGAGGTCGAGGGGCTGATGTTTAAAGGAGTGGATCCCAGTTACGACCAGCGTTATTTTAGCGATTTATTAACCAGAGGCGATACGCTAGACTTTGCCAGTGAAAACGCCATCGAGCAGGTTCTATTATCCGAGCATACCGCCAGAAGACTGCTACTGGAGCCTGGAGATACGTTTATCATGTATTTTCTGCAAGAACGCATCCGCCCTAGGAGGCTGTTAGTAAAGGGCCTGTTTAAAACCGGCGCACAGGAGGTGGATGCCAACTACCTTATAGGTAACTTGGAGCTGCTGCAGCGTGTGGGAGATTTCCAAGACGCAGAGGTTGGAGGGTATGAGCTTCGCGTGGCGGACCTTGAGAGTATCTATGGCGTGAGCGAGGAACTGCAGGAACAGCTGCCCGATGGGCTCTATGCAAGGAGCATCCTGCAAGAGATGCCCGAGCTATTTAGCTGGCTGGAGATGCTGGACGTGAATGACGATGTTATCTTTGTATTGATGAGCATTGTGGCTGTGATTAATATCATTTCCGCTCTACTCATTAGTATTCTGGAGCGCACCTCCATGATAGGGGTGCTAAAAGCGCTAGGGATGAATAACTGGCAGATCCGCAAGGTGTTTTTCTTTAACTCATTTTACCTTATAGGCTACGGCCTCCTTATTGGAAATGTATTGACGATGGCCGTTTATTTTTTTCAGCGAACCACCCATTTTTTTAAGCTAGACCCAAACATCTATTACATAGACCATGTTCCTATGCTTATCCAGCCGCTAGATGTTGTGCTTTTGAATGTCGCCCTAGCAGCCGTGGCGCTCTTTGCACTTCTAGTGCCTTCGCTGTTAATAGCTAAGATCTCGCCCATTAAAACCATACAGTTTAAATAAAACGCTACAAAATGGAGGTGTCAACAAAAGTATTTGTTTGTGTAGTTAGAAATTATTTTTAGTTTTACCCTCGCACTTAGTATTAAAAGATATGGATAATAACTTTTTACAGCATATAATAGAGGCCTTTGAAACGCCATTTACAAATTCAGTGCTGATTTTTGCCTTGGTGCTCGCCATCATACTGCTTTCTCCGATAATCCTAAAACCCCTGAAACTACCGGGTATTATAGGCTTTATTTTATCTGGAGTGATCATTGGGCCCTACGGGCTGAACTGGTTGGAGCAAAACTCTGCTGTAGACTTGTTTTCTACCATAGGCTTGCTTTACATCATGTTTATTGCAGGGCTAGAGCTCGATCTTGGAGAGTTTAAGAAATCCCGGCATAAGAGTCTGGTTTTCGGGGCGCTTACTTTTATTTTGCCTTTTGCGGTAGGTTATCCCGTATCACACTTTGTGCTGGGCTACGACGTGCTGGGCAGTGTGCTGATATCTTCTATGTTTGCTACCCACACCTTGGTATCTTACCCCATTGTAAATAACTACGGAATCTCTAAAAACGAGGCTGTAGCAATTACAATTGGTGGTACCATACTCACCGATACGGCCGTGCTAATCATATTGACCGTTCTTGTTGGAGCATCCGAGGGGAACCTAACTGGCCAGTTTTGGGCAACACTAGGTATTTCCTTTGCTATATTTGCACTGATTATGTTTGGCGTGATTCCAAGGATGGCACGCTGGTTTTTTGAGAAAATTGAAGGAGAGAAAACATCCCACTATATTTTTGTTCTATCGGTAGTCTTTTTTGCCGCCTTCCTAGCGGAGCTGGCCGGTCTAGAGCCTATCATCGGTGCCTTCGTGGCGGGTTTAGCATTAAACAAGCTGATACCGCAGTCCTCAGCGCTTATGAACCGAATAGACTTTATAGGTAACGCTATATTTATTCCATTTTTCTTGATTAGTGTGGGGATGATCGTCGATGTTAGTATTCTACTAGAAGGGCCCAAAGCGCTCATCATCGCCGGTACTTTATCCCTAGCCGCTATGTTCGGTAAATATTTTGCAGCATGGATCACTCAGCTTGTATTCCGCTATACGAAATTCCAAAGAAACTTAATATTCGGACTGAGTACTGCGCACGCTGCGGCTACCTTAGCAGTAATCAAGGTTGGTTACGACAAGCAAATTGTTGATGACGCGGCATTAAACGGTACCATTGTACTAATTTTAGCAACCTGTATTGTTGCCTCACTCGTTACCGAGGCGACCTCCAAGCAGATTGTCCTCGCCGGGCAGCAGGATAAGGGGCACTCCCAGAAAGTGAAGGAGAATGATGAAGTGATAGTGATTCCTATTGCAAATCTGAAGAATATGGAGCCGCTACTGGATTTCGCTAATTTAATACGCTCGAAAATATCGCCACACCCATTGCACCTATTAACCGTAGTTCCCGATGATGCCCAGGCGCAGCGGAACTTGCAAAGTGCGAGAGAGATGTTAGATAAAACGGCACGCTATGCTTCTGGATCGGAAACGCCGGTGGAGCTCATATCATCCATAGATTTCAATATCGCCAACGGTATTTCACAGGCTTCCGAGCGAATCGATGCCGATTGTATATTGCTAGGATGGCCAAGCGCGGTGAACTTCATCGATAAGCTGGTGGGCGAGAAGACCGAGAGTATACTGAACCGTACGGATAATAACTTAATGATGAGCCGTATGGATGTTCCTCAGGTAAGCCAAAAAAGTGTCGTTGTATTTGTACCTCCTATGGCTGAGGCGGAATTTGGTTTCAACTTTTGGATGAGCAAAGTTCTGAACTATGCCAAAGAAATGTCGCTACCTATTAAGTACGTTTGTAATGAACGTACAGAAAAGGTGATCGACAATGTTTTAAAGGAGATCAACACCAGCTTAACATACACATTCTCGACTTATAACGATTGGGATAGCATCTTTGGTTTAGTAGATCATAACGAAGAAGATGCACTGTTAGTATTCGTATCTGCTAGAAGCGGCTGCGTATCCTATAGGAATTCCCTAGATGGCCTAGCGCGTAAGATTGGACGTTATTTCAAATCGCAGAATCTGGTTCTTGTATTCCCAAGTAGGATTCCTTCTACAGAATTAATTGAACCTATGTAGTAAAAGCCTTTCATCTTAGGGAGATTTTTTGTAAATTTCCCTAAGGATTAAATTTAGGCACTATGCAGGATAATCAATTGATCACAAAGGATCCACGCTCTGGAGAGCTAAAGGTTCCCAATCACCCCATCATACCTTTTATTATTGGCGACGGTATTGGACCGGACATATGGCGTGCTGCTTCGCGCGTCTTGGATGCGGCTGTAGAGAAAGCCTACCTCGGCGAGCGATCCATCCAGTGGAAGGAAGTGCTAGCAGGAGAGAAAGCACACGATAAAACCGGAGAGTGGCTTCCTAAAGAAACCGTTGATGACCTTAAGAAATATCTGGTAAGCATTAAAGGACCCCTCACCACACCCATTGGTGGAGGCATGCGCTCGCTAAATGTGGCGCTACGTAAGGCCCTTGATCTATATGTATGCCTAAGGCCCACGAAATGGTACCCTGGCGTTCCTTCACCTGTCTTGCACCCCGAGTGGGTAGATATGGTGATCTTTCGTGAGAATACCGAAGATATCTACGCCGGCATTGAATACGTTGCGGGCAGCGCTGAAAGTAAGAAGCTTACCGACTTTTTAAGTAGTGAGCTGCAGGCCGATTACGACTTTTTACCCAATTCGGGAGTTGGCGTCAAGGTAGCCTCAAAGAGTGGATGCGAGAGGCTAGTGAGAGCCGCCATAGAATATGCACTAATAAATAAGCGTAAGTCAGTCACCCTGGTGCATAAGGGGAATATCATGAAATTCACCGAAGGGGCTTTTAAAAACTGGGGTTATCAGCTGGCGGAAAGTGAGTTTGCCGATCAGACCTATACCTGGGACCAGTGGGAAAGGACTAAGAGCGAAAAGGGAGAAGAGGCCGCCAACCAGGAGCAAGAGGCCGCTACTAGTGCGGGGAAAATAATCATCAAAGATGTTATTGCCGATAACTTCCTCCAGCAGATTCTTTTGAACCCTAGGGACTATGAGGTGATAGCAACGATGAACCTCAATGGAGATTATATCTCCGATGCACTAGCTGCCATAGTGGGTGGGATAGGTATAGCGCCAGGCGCCAATATCAATTACCAAACGGGCCACGCCCTATTTGAAGCTACCCACGGTACTGCGCCGCGATTTGCTAATACCGATTCCATGAATCCCTCCTCGGTGCTACTAAGTGGTGTTATGATGCTGGAGTACATGGGCTGGCAGGAGGCTGCTAATAGTATCACAGCTGCCCTAGTAAAAACTATAAAACAAAAAAAGGTAACAGTGGACTTCTACAATCAGATGTCCGATGCTACCCTTTTAAAGACCAGCGAGTTTGGATCGCAAATCATTGAAAACCTTTAATCACAAACTATAGATGGAGGGTTATAAATCCTCCATGCGTAATGTCATTGCTTTTTTATGCGCATCGAGGCCCTCAATCTCTGCGAGGATCTCTACCGTGCTACCTATATGTTTGACGCCTTCCTCATTTAGATGTTGAAAGGTGATCTTCTTTACAAACGAATCTACAGAAACCCCCGAGTAACTCTTCGCGTAGGAGGAGGTCGGTAAGGTGTGGTTGGTGCCCGAGGCGTAATCACCGGCACTCTCCGGGCTGAGGTGACCAAGGAACACAGAGCCTGCATTTTGAATGCGGCTAACAAACTCTCTCCACCTATCGCTCTGAATAATCAGGTGCTCTGGTGCGTAGAGATTGGAGAACTCCAGACCTTCCTCTAACGAATCAACTTGAACGATGTAGGAGTGCTCAAGGGCCTGCTCAGCGATTGCTGCGCGCGGTAGCTCTTGGAGCTGCTTTTGGATCTCCTGCTTGACCTTCTCTATTAATGCGACTGAAGTACATACCAATATAGACTGGCTATCGGGGCCGTGCTCAGCTTGCGCTAATAAATCGGCGGCTATATAGCTGGCTTTAGCTTCCTCGCTCGCCAGGATTAGGACTTCCGATGGGCCAGCAGGCATATCGATAGCTACATTTGTACTGCTCTGGATAAGCGTTTTTGCCATGGTTACATATTGATTCCCTGGGCCAAATATTTTATCGACCTTCGGGATGCTCTTTGTGCCGTAGGCCATAGCAGCTATGGCTTGCGCGCCACCTACTAGGTGCACTTTATCGATTTTTAGTAGGTTCAATACGTAAGCTAAATAGGGACTTATTGTTCCAGTTGGCTGCGGCGGGCTGCATACGACAATCTCCTTGCAACCGGCAATTCTAGCAGGTACGCCCAGCATAAGTAGGGTGCTGGGTAGGACGGCCGATCCTCCAGGGACATACAGGCCGACTTTATCAATGGGCCGGATTTCTCTCCAGCACTCCACGCCAGGGACAGTCTCTATTTTTCTTTCCCTTCTATTTTGTGTGCTGTGGAAGCGGTGTATGTTTTGAAAGGCAATTTCAAGTGCCCTTTGGCGCTCTCTAGGTACGCTGTAGGCCGCTCCTTCAATATCGTCTTGATCTAAGGTGAGTGTGTCTAACTCCACCCGGTCAAAGCGGCTGCTCAACTCGTATAAAGCCTCATCGCCCCTTAAGGATACTTCTTTTAAGATCTCCTCGGTGGCGGTTCTAATTTCTTGCTTTTGATCAATATTACGCTGGGTGAGCGAGGATATTTCTTCCTCACTCAAATTCTTGTATATATAGGTCTTCATGCTGGATTACAATATGATTTTCTCAATAGGCATAACCACCAGGCCCTGTGCTCCGGCTTCTTTCAGCTGATTGATTTTGTGCCAGAAGGCATCCTCGGGAATAACCGTGTGTACAGCCACCCAGTTGTCTTCCGCTAGGGGAACCACCGTTGGGCTTTTAACGCCCGGAAGGAGCTCAAGGACCTTCTTGAGATTGTCCCTTTCGACATTCAGCACCACATATTTGGTGGACTTAGCGCGCAGTACCGAGCATACTCTTTGCTTCAATTCCAGGGTTAACGGGTTTTCGACTATCTCTTTGTTTCCAATTAATATAGCCTCAGAGTCCATGACATTGGCGAAAGGCTTTAGTCCGTTATTTTTTAAGGTCGCTCCCGTGGATACTATATCACAAATCGCATCACTAAGGCCCAGCCCGGGTGCAATTTCCACCGAGCCTGATATTTCGTGGATGTGCACGCTGATGTTTTTGCTATCGAAGAACTTCTTTAGGATGTTAGGGTAGGAGGTAGCAATGGATTTCCCATTGAGCTCGCTTAGCACGGAGATGTCTGAGCTTATGGGTGTAGCAATTTTTAGGCTACATTTTCCAAAGCCCAGGCGCTCGATGTATTCCACCTCAGCCTCTGTTTCTTGGATGATATTCTCACCAACAATTCCTAAATCTGCAATACCTTGCTCCACATACCCTGGGATGTCGTCATCCCTTAAATACAATATTTCTAAGTTGAAGTTGTGAACAGGAGTCTTCAGTGAACTTTTGTAGTTTTCAAACGATAAACCACAGTTTTTTAATAGTTCTACAGATTTTTGGTTGAGCCTACCCGACTTTTGGATAGCTATTTTAAGATTTTTCAAAATATAATCAGTTGAGTGTTAAATAAAAAGCTTTTAAGAAAACATCATAACAGCCCACGCTGGTATGGTCACATACTACTATCTACTATCGCCCGCGGGGCGATGATGATGATGACAATGCGAGTGCATTAATATGTGACGTAGCTTATTCATTTCAACAGCAAATCTAAATCATTGATTGGCTATCTCCAAATTTTATCTCAACAAAATCACTTTGTTATTAAAAATCTTTTAACAATAGCCGGATAAGCTTAGTTTCTTGCTAATGTTTAGCGCAATTATTCTTTCTCCTGTAAACCGAAAATAGCAATAAGCTCGTCTCCGCTATAGAAGTTCAGCGTCTGCTCGGCAATATCAAAGCGCAAGTCTTCGGTGTTTAGGAGCGCAAGGAATTCTCTTTCTTTATTATCGTTTAAACAGGCCATCTTGGTGGTGAATAAAGCGCCAAAAGAAATTTTATCTCCCGTTATTTCAAATGGACCACCAAAGCGGTTACAGCCCGTGGATCCTGCAACTCTATTTTCTGAAAAGTCAAAAATAATATGAGCGCCGTTTAAGTGATCCGAAGACCCGTTTAACTGAATAAGGTTCCAGTTGTATTTCTCCAAGAAAGCAGCTTGAGAGCCAGCATTAGGGGAACTTACTCGGTTTTTTTCTTTAACCTGGATAAGCTTGTAGCTGTATCTAGAGGCATCTTGAGGAGGATTTGGGTTCTCAGTTTTACTAACCAGAAGGCGGTACTGATACCCTGGCTCGTAATCAAAGCCCTCAATGTGGGAGTGAAATAGTTCCCAGTCGCCTGTTTTTTGGTAGCGCACCTGTAAGCATTCCATAGGAGCTACGCCCGTGCAGTCTGCTTTTTCTTCTTTAACCCACATCTCTATGTTTTCTGAGAGATTGGTGTTATCTGAAGCTGGATTTTTATCCATTATTTCTAAAAGTTTGTATCTGTAGTTTGGGGCCGTGCCGTCATTTTCACCGATCCATGTGCGCTCAAGCTTAACCCGGTACCTCGTCCCTGGCTGGTAGTTAAAACCCTCAATTGGCGCATAAAACTTCTCCCAATCTGTGCTGTTATAAAATTTCACCAGCAGGCAGTTGGCGGTTTTACAACCGTCCCTATCTTCCTTGATGGTCATATGGAAGGTGTTGGTTTGTGCAGAAAGCACACCGCTTAAGAATATAAAAATGCTCGCTAGTAAAAACGTAATCTTTTTCATATACTCTAATAAATTTTTCTTGTAAGCTATGACCTTTTGTTTCCCATATAGTTTAATAGGACGGTGAACTTAGGCCTTTAAGTATGCTTTTTTCTTGGTACTTTTGTAGCATGTCACTTCAAACGATAAATTCTTCAGATACTATAGTAGCGCTGGCTACTTCCCCTGGTGCTCAAGGAGCTATTGCAGTAATACGTGTTTCTGGACCGGAG
>DXEZ01000033.1 GCA_019114715.1 Candidatus Sphingobacterium stercoripullorum
ATTTTCACACGAGTCTCCGTCTTCATCTTTCGTTTCTAAAAAACGAGCTGATCGTTCAAAGACTACGTTATATTGTTCATCAAAAAGAAGCAATTTTTTATTGGTCTTCCCTACGTCAAACACCGCTACAACAGGTTTCTTATCCATAGACCTCTTCCTTTCTATAAACCTGTAGCTACGACATCTACTCCTCTTTTATCGGCCAGCTTTTGTCGAATATTATTTTCAACGTAACACTCCACTGGATTCAAAGCAGCACCACTACGCAGTCTAGATTCTGCAACTAAAGGCCTTAGGTCCGTGCGATAGGCATCCTGAAGAATCTCTTGCGCTAATGAGACATCGTTATTTTTTTGTGCTACTTTCAATGCTTCGCGGTCCACCATAAGTGCCTGTGCATAAGCAATCATAATCGCTTCTACGGATTGTAACAAGTCCACTAGCGGGTCTTTCAGGTTGTGTGCAGCATCAATCATCCAACCTAAAGAGGTTGCATGATCCATGCCGTTTCTATCCATTCCGTCTACCAGTTCATTGAATATTAAAAATAACTGATAAGGTTTAATACTACCAGTGGTTAAATCATCGTCCGCATACTTACTATCGTTAAAGTGGAAGCCACCTAATTTCTGTTCCATTAAGAGTAAGGCAACAATTTGCTCAATATTAGCATTCGGTAAATGGTGACCAAGATCCACTAAAGTAAATGCTTTTTTACCTAGTTTATTGGCTAACATCAATGATTGTCCCCAGTCTGCGATTGTTGTCGAATAAAAGTTAGGCTCGAAACACTTATACTCTACAAACACCCTCCAATCACTTGGCAAGTGATTGTAAACCTGCTTTAAGCTATCGAGCGTATTTTCAAAGGCATCTCTAAAGTTAAGTTGCCCCGGGAAGGAAGATCCATCAGCCAACCATACGGTTAAAGATTTAGAACCTAGCTCCGCGCCGTAATCGATAACTTCTTTATTGTGAGCTATAGCTTGGTCACGTACTTTCTGATCTACATGCTGCAAAGAACCAAACTTATAGCTGTGTTTTTGACCCGGCTGATCTTGGAAAGTATTGGAGTTTACCGCATCAAATTTAATATCTAAAGATTCCGCTAATTTCTTGATACGCAAAGGGTCATCAGGGATATCCCAAGGTATGTGCAGGGAAATAGCTCCACTGGACTTATTTAGTGCATGTAGTAATCCTACATCAGAGACCTTCTCATCTAGTGTACCCGGCTCACCAGGCCCTGAGAACCTACCGAAGCGAGTCCCACCCGTTCCTAGTGCCCAACTCGGTATCGCAACCTGGAAAGCTGCTAATTTATCAACAATGCTTTCCACTTTCGGGCGATCAAGTTTTAAATTATTCCATCTTCTTGCATGCACCTCGTGGTGCATATCATTATGCTTATCAATATGTTTTTTATCAATTACATTCATCTTTTCTCTCCTTAAATTTAAAATTATCTAACAAAAGCCATGGCAACGCCACCGTCCACATTCAATACATTACCAGTTGATTTATCTACTAGACCAGACACAAATATAAAACATGCATTGGCAATATCCTCAGGGAGGATGATTTCTTTCAGTAACGTCCTATTTGCATAAAACTGCGGAAGTTCATCGATCTCAACGCCATAAGCTTTCGCTCTACCTGCTGCCCATCCACCTGCCCAAATATTACTATCGGAAATAACCGCATCAGGGTTAACCACATTGACTTTAATTTTATACTCTCCCAGTTCTGCCGCATTGAGTCGGCTCAGGTGTAATTGAGCTGCCTTAGCACTTCCGTACCCTGCATTATTCGGACCGCTTACTAGTGCATTTTTACTAACAATGTTAACTATATCCCCACCAATCTCCTGAGTTTTCATAATTTTAATAGCACTTTGGGTCATAAAGAATTGACCTTTTACCATGACATCATACAATATATCCCAGTCCTTTTCCTGATGCTCTTCGATACTCTTAGAAATCGATAACCCTGCATTATTCACTAAAATATCGATACCACCAAACTCAATAGAGGCAGTTTTAAATGCTTCTTCAATGTCTTTGGCATCGGTAACGTTCAGTTTCACTGCGCGAACTACATCTTTGCCATATTTTGCGGTAAAATCCTTATAAGCTTCCTCTAGCCGCTCCTCATTCATATCGTTGAGAACTACACAAGCTCCCTCTTCGATGTATTTCTTTGCAACCGCTTTTCCTATTCCTCCTCCGCTCCCAGTAATAAGGGCGATTTTACCCGATAAAGGCTTAGGCTTAGGCATTCTTTGCAGCTTCGCTTCCTCGAGCAACCAGTATTCAATATCAAATGCTTCCTGGCGAGGTAAAGCAGTGTAAGTAGATACTGCCTCAGCACCCTTCATTACATTAATTGCATTAGTATAAAACTCTGCTGCAACTCTTGCTGTCTGTTTGTCTTTTGCAAAAGAAAACAGTCCAACTCCAGGATAAAGAATAATAACCGGGTTGGCATCACGAATAGCTGGGCTGTTATCGCGTTTGCAACTTTCATAATAATCAGAATACATTTTGCGGTAATCCTGAAATTGAGGGAGTACTTTTTCTTTGACCTCTTTGAGGTTACTTAAATCTTCATTTGCATCCAAATTTAATACCAAGGGCTGAATTTTTGTCCTTAAAAAGTGGTCTGGGCAACTTGTTCCTAGAGGTGCTAGTCGCGTTAAGTCGTTTGAGTTGATGAACTCCAATACCGCTGGGCTATCTGAAAAATGACCAACCATTTTCCTTTCACTCGAACAAAGCCCTCTCAATAGGGGTGCTAACTTCGCCGCTTGGTCTCTTCTTTCACCTTCCGCTAGAGATTGTACTTTCTCCCCGCCAAAAACAGGTCTTTCTTTTCCAAATCTCTCTTCTAAATACCTAGCGCAAGACTCGATGACCTCCAGTGAGTTCACATAGCAATCGTACGCCGTATCTCCCCAGGTAAATAAACCGTGAGAGCCGAGCATGATACCTCGGATATTAGGATTCTTCTCTAAAGCCGCTCTCAGCTGAAGCCCTAAATCAAAGCCCGGTCGCTGCCAACCTACCCAAGCGATGCTATCGCCAAATATTTCCTTCACTATTGCCTCTCCAT
>DXEZ01000297.1 GCA_019114715.1 Candidatus Sphingobacterium stercoripullorum
AGGGATATTCCTAAGGCCTGTTGAATCCAACAACTCCTCCTCACCCGATAAGATGTTCTTAGGGCTTAACGCCAGGTATAAGGTTTGGAAAAACGTTTCTGCATACGGACAGTTTTTGCTCGGAGAGTTTACGGCGAAAGAATTTTTTGCAGGTCGCGGATATGCGCACAATAAATGGGGCTCCCAGCTTGGTGTTAGGGCATACGATAGCTTTGGCGTTAAAAACTTGAACATACTAGGAGAGTTTAACGTGGTGCGCCCTTATACTTATCAGCACTTTAACTCCACATCGAATTACTCCAACCACGGGGAACCTCTAGCGCACCCACTGGGAGCGAACTTTAGAGAGTTTATCGGTATGGCCAACTACTCATGGAACCGTTTTGATTTTGCCGTTAAGGGGATGTATGCTTTGAAAGGTACCGATCCAGAGACGGGTGAAAATATGGGAGGCGATATATTCCAGTCCTATAGAACGATTTACAACATGTACGGGAACTCCATCGGCCAGGGAGTAAGAAACGATATCTATTACGGGCATATGCGTGCCGCCTATGTGCTCAACCCGAAGTACAACCTGAGGTTTGAAGTGGGTTACACACAAAGGTTTAAGAAGATTGAAAATGCGCCAACTGAAAAATCAGGCGTCATTCAAGTAGGCCTTCGCTCTACATTTAGAGGGTTTTACGACGATATGTAGGTCCTAGAGGGAATATTATTATATTTGATAGGTAAATTACACGCAATGAAAAAGATATTAATTCTGAATGGCCCGAATTTAAACCTGCTAGGGAAAAGAGAGCCTGAAATATACGGTTCTCAAGGTTTTGAGGAGTATTTCGAGTCCCTAAAAACGGCCTTTAGCAGCGAGGTGCAGCTATCCTATTTTCAAAGTAATAGTGAGGGGACTATCATCGATAAGATACATGAGGTGGGTTTCTCTTACGATGGTATTGTCTTAAATGCAGGCGCCTACACCCATACCTCGGTTGCCATTGCTGACGCCATAGCTGCAATCGAATCGCCCGTTATCGAAGTGCATATATCCAATGTGTATAAAAGGGAGAGCTTCAGACACAAATCTTACCTAGCGCAAAATTGTAAAGGCGTGATTGCGGGCTTAGGGCTAATGGGCTATGAGCTGGCAGTGCGAAACCTTTTGGGTTAGCTTAGAAGCGATTGAAGCTGTCTTCCCCGTGCTAGCGAGGTCAGTGAAATTTACGCATCAAAAGATATTGATAAATTAATTTAGGCGAGTAAAATAAAAGCCAATAACCTGTTGAGATTATTGGCTTTTGTGTCCCCGGCGGGAGTCGAACCCACATCGTCAGAACCGGAATCTGATATTCTATCCATTGAACTACGGGGACGGTGCAAAAATAAACTTTTTAATTGAATTAACGGTTGATTGTCCTATTTTCTTTTTTCTCTAGAGCAAATCCCTGTTCATTTTAAGCTGGGTTTTATTAAAGGATAGCCGCAAGTGAATGACAATTACCAGATTACCAGTCCTACTTAAGGATAGTGAAAAACGAGTCGGAATCAAGTGACCGCTGCGACATTTAGGACCTGGGGTGAAAACTAGTGATGACCGATTGTAAATATTCTTTATCCAGATGGGTATAGATCTCCGTAGTAGTGATGCTTTCATGGCCTAGCATGTCTTGTACAGCACGTAAATCCGCACCCGCTTCAACTAGATGGGATGCAAAGCTATGCCTGAAGGTATGTGGGCTGATGTTTTTCTTAAGTCCAATTTCCTTGGCTAAGTTTTTAATGATGATAAATACCATAACCCGGCTCAGTGAGCTCCCTCTTTTATTAAGGAAAACGAAGTCTTCCATGCCGGTTTTGATATTCAGGTGTGACCTGACTTGGTCCAGGTATATCTTTAAATATTTAATGGCTGTTTGCCCAATAGGAACGATTCTCTCTTTATCTCCTTTACCAGAAACTTGAATAAACTCTACATCTAAAAATAAAGCGGATAACTTCAGGTTGGTAATCTCCGATACACGGAGGCCGCAACCGTAGAGCACCTCGAGTAGGGCTCTATTTCTAACGCCTTCAGGAGTGGAGTGGTCGATGGCAGAAAAGAGAGCATCGATTTCCTCGATGGTAAGGACCTCGGGTATTTTACGGCTTATGCGCGGAGTTTCTAGTAAGTCCGACGGGTTATCCTCGCGAATCTCCTCGATTTGTAGGTACCCAAAGAAGGATTTTAGGCCTGATATGATCCTCCCTTGGCTACTTGGTGCTATAGCGAAGTTGGTGTTCAACCAGACTAGAAATTCCTGTAACTGCTGGAAGGTCACTCTCGTGAAGCTAAGGCCCATTTCATTTAAATAATAGTGGAGCTTGGTCACATCTCCATGGTAAGCCTCACGGGTGTTTTTTGAGAGACCTCGCTCCATTTCTAGGAACCTGAGAAAGTCTGTTATTAAATCGTAATCCTTCATGTTTGTAAAATTAATAATATATAAACAGCAAAATTTTGAAAATTTGATAATTCATCGTACTTTCACAAGGTGAAATTTTATAAACTGATAATCGTATGAATTTTTCAAACTTATTAAAGGTATCCTTAATAGCATCTGGATTATCTTTGCCTTTTCTCTCTATTGATGTTCAGGCAGGTAATTTAGAAAATCCTAATGGGATAACCATAGTTGCAGAAAATGATTCTGTAGCCCAGTTGCAAGATGTTTTGCCACTGGATGATGGTGTGATCCATGGAAAGCTAGAAAATGGCCTTACCTATTATATCCGCCAAAATAAAGAACCTAAAGATCGTGTAACGATGTATCTAGCAATAAAAGTAGGTTCCATTTTGGAAAGCGAACCACAACGTGGTTTAGCTCACTTTTTAGAGCATATGAACTTTAATGGTTTAAAGCACTTCCCTAAAAATGAGTTGGTTAACTACCTTCAAAGTGCTGGAGTTCGCTTTGGATCGGATTTAAATGCATACACGAGTTTTGATGAGACTGTTTATCAGTTGCCTATACCTTCGGACGACCCGGAGCTGCTGAAAAACGGCTTACAGGTGATCAGAGACTGGGCGCAAGATGC